>NZ_SPQR01000014.1 GCF_004766055.1 Desulfosporosinus sp. Sb-LF
TGCATGTGTTAGGCACGCCGCCAGCGTTCGTCCTGAGCCAGGATCAAACTCTCCAAAAAAGTTATTTCAACTTCTGTATTGAAGAAGATGATGACTTGCTCATTGTTTCTTGAAACTCTTTCGAGTTTCTCTCATTGGCTGTCCTTGTTGTTTAGTTTTCAAAGACCATAGATTCCGTTGACCCGCTTAGACCAGATCTAAATCTTAGCATTTTCAACTCGCGTTGTCAATCACTAATTTGCATTGTTTCGATTATAAGTTCGAAGTTTTTACTCCTTACTCGTTCAATCACTATACTTTTTCGGCCTGTTTTTGGCTGGAAATATAATTTAACATTTACATCCCTTGTTGTCAACAACTAATTTTGATTGTTTGTATTGTTCGATTGAGAAATTCGCAAAATGCTCACAGTTTAGTTCTAAAATTAAATTCTGTTAATCCAAAAGAGCGGATGGCCAGCCATTCCCCTTTTGTGATTAGACTCTTTTATGTTTGGGATCTCATTATTTGGAAAGTTACTGTTCAGCTGGTTCAATATAATTATTCATTTAATTTAGATGACAGGCAGGGGTAAATGAGGGCTCTGTATTGGATCTATAAAAGCTTATGATTCCACTTGAAATCATAAGCTTTCTTTCTGCGGTTATAATCAATTATTCTATTTGTTTGAAATCATTGTAGATCCCAATATAAGTACTCCTCCTAGTATTTGATAGATTCCAAATGGTTCCCCTAAAATAGCTACTGCAAAAATTATTGCAAACACAGGATCCAAGTAGCTATATAGAGCTACGCTCGTCGAGGAAAGCTCTTTATAACTTGAAAAATACATTTGATACGCAAGCCCCGTATGTACAATCCCCAAAATAAGCAACATAACAATTCCATGTAGGTCTAATAAAATCCACTGCTGGATTGGACCTTCAAATAACACAAGTGGAGCCAAAATTACCGCTGCCATCATTAGTTGAATAAAAGTAGCCGATTGAATAGGAATATGCGTTCCAAACTTACGGTTAATAAGCACTATGATAGCGTAAAACATTCCCGACACTGCCCCGAATGATATGCCCATTAAATTAGCTTCTTTTATATTTAACGATGTTGCAACTATTAAAATCAACCCACAAAATGCAATTATAACACTTAGAACTTGATTAGATGAGAGTTTTTCCTTTAATAAAATTGGTGCTAAAATCAACACATAAATGGGACACATATTATATGCCAATGTTGCATTGGCTACGCTTGTAAAGCGGTATGCCATAAAGAGTGCGACCCATGCAAGTCCTATCAGCATTCCACTTAGCATAACAGGTTTTGCACTTTTGTTCTTGATAAACGAGAATAATTTCTGCTTATCCTTCCTAATAAAAGCATAAACAACTGGTAGTGCGATGATCGCCCTGCTAAAAGCAAGTAGTGTCGGGGAAATTGAAATATTCCGAGCAAAAACACCTATACTACCCCAAATAATCATAACAAATATTATTTTTAATTTACTGCTCACATATTTACCTCAACTTACACATTAGTTTTCTTATTTTCAAGAAACCCTTTAAATTTTCCTGACTGAATTGATAGTTATGGCTTACTTTTTTCCGAAATTGATCTTAATATTATTCTACTCTAACTCCCAAAATTCCTTTTAGACCACAAAAATTCCCCTTATCTTCGTCCCACTCTTTAACACACAAACAAAATGCGTTGGCGAGATGACTTAAATCTCTCACCAACGCATTGAATATTTGTTCAAACGTTCTGACCGTTCCACTCATATTATAGATTTGTTCCACGGCTTCCTTTTGGAAGAGCACAAACAACTACGGCAAAAATACCAACGGCATTGGCAACATTACATATCGAAAAATGTTCCTGTGTGCAAACCTTTCCCCAAAACTGTCAACCCAAACTGCTCAATGATGTTTCCGGGGACGTATTATCTTATTAAAAGTTGCAAAATTACAGAGGAGCTCCAGAGCCCCAGCCAAAAGGGGCTTTTAGCTATTTTTTATATTGAGACTTACTACTGTCTCCACGTGCGTGGTGTGCTCGATTTGTCGGGTTTGAAAACACATTTAAATAAAAAGCAGATTTGATGTGATATCTTCAAATCTGCTTCCATTAATTAGTTATATATGTTTATCTAAAAATTTAAATACCTTACTGCCGCTGGGAAAAGAGTTTCTCCACTAAACCAATAATTAACAGCCACTACAGCATAGCCTTATTTAGCCCTGTAAGTTCATCGTTTATTTCGCCGGAATTTTTATCACCCATTTTAAATCCACCACCATAAATAGCTACAATTACAGGGAATGGCCCGTCTCCTGAATTATAGGGATGGCTTCTAACATCATAGATTTTAAATTGTCTACAGTTAAGTATTAAAGAATTTTATAATAATTATATGATTTGTGCCTTAAGTTTAGCTTTATCCATACTACATCCTAGTTCTTTAACCTTCTTCCCTTTATCTAAAACAATGACGGCAGGGACAGCTTTTATCTCATACTTTTCTGCAAGGTTTTTCTTGGTAGCTAAGTCTACTTTAACAATTTTATAGTCTTCATTATGCTCTCGCTGAAGCTCCTCCATTAAGGATGAAAACTCCAGACTTTCTGTGTTCGAGGCATTGAAGAACACCAGTAAAACTTTTTTATAGCTATTAGCGATATTGGTCTTGAAGGCATTGAGTTCTTCAATGTAGCGCTCAGCAGCTACAGCTGCCGTAGCCCCATCTCCAGCCGCCGAAACAACTTGTCTTAAATATTTAATTCGATTATCCCCAACCGCATAAACACCCTCCAGATTCGTTTCCATCAGGTTATTGACAGGGATATATCCCCTCTTGTCCATCTCGACGCCACTCTCTTTAAGATATTGCGTAGAGGGAACCATTCCAACAAAGAAAAATACACCCTGGCATTCTAATTCTGAAGAGTCGCCTGTTTTTAAGTTCTTTATTTTAACCCCTTTAACACTTTCTTCGCCCAATACTTCTTCTACCGTGGAGTTCCAGATAAACTCCATTTTTTCTTTACGAAACGCGCGTTCAGCACTGACTTTATTGCAATCCAAGATTCCTTCATCATGGAGCACAATAACTGTAACTTTTTTCGCAAACTTGGTAATATACATGCCTTCCTCGATGGCTTGGTCGCCGCTTCCAATGACAACGACGTCTTCCCCTTCGAAGAATTCAGCATCACAGGTGGCGCAATACGCTACTCCACTACCTTGGAGCCGTTTCTCACCAGGGATATTCAGGAGCCTTGGCTCACTACCGCAGGCGATGATCACAGCCTTAGCTGTAAATTCCTTCCCCTTTTTGGTTTTGATCACTTTATCTTCTTGGGAAAAATCGGTACTTACGACTATATCTCTTAAAAACTCCACGCCAAATCTCTCAGCATGTTTCTTAAAGTCAAGCATGAGATCAGAGCCACTAATTTGTCCGTAACCAGGGTAATTAACAATTTCACGTGTCGTATTCACTAAACCGCCGACGGCTCCTTTGTTGATGATAAGAGTTTTAAGCTTAGCCCTACCCCCATAGATAGCAGCGGATAATCCAGCGGGTCCCCCGCCAATAATTATCAAATCATACGAATTAACCATTTTCTCATTTCACCTCATGATTATGAATTCAGCACGTCTGTAATTTTTTCCTCGACGTCTTCTTCCTCAACCTTACCTGCTAATTTTCCTTGGTATTCGCCATCTTTAAACAAAAGAATTTGAGGAACGCCTTTTAAGGAGAATCTTTGGTATAAGGCCTTGTCTTCCTCAACATCGACATAATAAAAACTAAACTTACCTTCGAATTGCGGCTGCAAATCTTCTAAAACGGGCACGACACCCTGACAGACATGACAGCTTTTTCTTGAAAAGATAACTAAACAGGGCTCTCCATTATCGTAAATTACTTCTTCGAAGCGGCTCGAATTCAATTTTTCTAACGACATTTTTTCTTCACTCCTTTAAAATGATGATTTTTCTAACCGATTGGATTTTAACATCTATTGGACAGAAGAAATGCTCCCCTACAGTAACAGATTTGTTATTATCTATTATCTGTCTACTTTTACGGGAGCATACCAATATCTGAGAGACTAATCACCACGTCGCATTGCATACATAGTGTTCGAAGGAACTAAGTATGCATACACTCTTAAAGTTTCGCTGAGAATTGAGTATCATATCGTTTATTATCTATATTTAAATAAATATTGAAGTCACCCGCTAATCGTTCCCTACTAACATAGAATTGGAAATCATTATCGTTTTGCTCCTCAAAAGAAACACATGCTGCGGTAACATCATGAACTACTGTCGGAACTGAGTAGAACTTCGATTCGTTTTCGTCTTTTAATTCAAGAAAGACTTCAGATCCTTCCTTAAATGTTGCCCGAAGAGCTAATCTATCTTCTTCAAGTATTAACGAGAAATTGTGTTTTGCCGGAACTTCTCCCTCTGCGTCTTTAAATTTAACTTTAAATCCAAACTCTGGAGTTATTCCAAATCCACCCAGGAATTTTCCTTTACCAAGAGCAAAGTTGGTCGTTTCGTCATATAACGGAAGTCTTCTTGCCCGATAATAATTACCGCCTTGAACTTTCAATTCGTATTTAACTTCATCATTTTGTACTTCAACAGTGATGGATTCTAACGTTAAATGGATATGCTCGTCTTTATATTTATTCAAGAGCATTGCACCTAAACCATCGGTATGTTTTCCTCTATAGGTGGCAATACCGCCGGAGTGAATCATATAGTGTCCTTCATTATAGTAATCGACATTACAAATATAAGGGGAATAAAATTCTACTCCTCTTTCTTTACCATACTGCCAAATTTGTTCGATTTCCATTTTGTCGGTGTCAATTCTATAGATAACCCCTCTGGAGAAATTGTGGTCAGGTGAAATTCTAGTAGCTTCGTTTTTAGATCGATAGGTTCCGTTATCAAAGACGAATACATCCCCATTAGGTAGAATTATTGCGGCATGTTGTTCGTACTGCCAGTCAAAATCACCTATAGTTACGTTTTTAAAGAAATATTTTTGCCATTCTTCTCCCCAACCTTCTGGGTCACCGATAATCCAGTTTAATTTTGCAGTATCATAATCGAGGTTAATAATCGCATCTTTGTGTCTGCCGGACATGGTAATAGAATTCGTCGCTTTGTCATACCAAACAGCGTTGTTGTGGAACCAATCATGGTGGTTCCAATCTCCCGCGTTCCCTTTTTCTCTTGGTAAGATATTAAGAAGATCCCAGGATTTAACGACTTCCCCTGTTTTTCTATCGATCTCAACGACATAGTCTTCAACAGATTCATCGAAGTCATGATCCGAAGCTGCTAAGATGTTGCCATTTTCTAACTCTATTGCATCATGGTGAAACCCGCCCGGCAACCGATATTCTGTATAGATTTTACCGCTAAAGTCCATTTCCATAAGTCCAACCGTATAGTACGGTTTTTGGATTGTCCGGTAAGACGTTACCAAAAGCCTTCCATTTTCTAATCGTTTAATATCCCAGCTTTGCTTATTTGTGATAACCCATCGTAAATCACCAGCATAATCAAATCCGACCGTTTTGCAAGATTCAATTAGAGGAGTAGTCGTTGAGATCATCATTAGGTCTTTCCCGAAATACTCTGAGGTGGTATGGCAATATAGAGCTTTATTGACATCTAATTCTTCAATTTTAATTTTTACTTGTGACGTTTTACCATTGTCGAGGGTTATAAGCACAGTGTTTTCATAATTATCATATAATCCATAAATCGGTAATACATGTTCTTTTGTAGTAGCAAAGGTATGTGTTAGATCACCTTCTACTGCTTTACCTTTTACAGTTATTTGTGCTGTAGTTCTCTCATCTGTGTTAAAACAAATGACTGCAGCAAGTGGATTAATCAAATATGGGTTTTCGACAACAAGTGGGTTTTCTAAAGTATAATTTCCCGACCTAAGCTCAGCCAAAAACTTTTCTTCGGACTCGGATTGTAGTGTAATCAAATGTTGTTCTGTTTTTAAATAATTGCTCAAGAGGTTCACTCCTTATCAGATATCGGGCCGTTTGTCCTTGTTCATTTAAGTACATTATACATTTCTCAAAATACGACATAAAACACAACTTCATTGTTTAGTTCACAACGCTTTGTTGTGAACTAGAACGCATAGTCGAAAAGAATCTGTTGCATACAGACCCTCTTGGGATATACTAACGAAAACAATAATTTTTAGGCAGCGACAGGTTTAAGTGCCGTCATTTTAATCGCAAAGGTCAGTAAATATTTGGATCTTACTACATAAGGCAGAATTTAATAGGAAGTGAAATAACGATGCGTATCAGTGACTTAAAACTTTTAATAGAATTGTCTCATTCGAAGTCGATTACACTTACGGCTGAGAAAATGCATATTTCCCAACAAGGTCTGAGCCAAATGATTGCGCGATTGGAGCAAGAGCTTGATGTTATATTATTTCATCGGAGTCGACAGGGAACGACCCTAACGGAGGCTGGCCAAAAGACCGTTCTCACAGCAAAGGGGATTATTGAAAAGTATGATGATTTAAAGGCTGAGTTAGAGCTGCTTGGCCAGCAGCAAAAGTCCCCGATCGTGGGTGATCTGACCCTTTTTCATTCCCATAATTCAGGTACAGCAGTTTTGCCCAAGGCTTTAAAATTTTTTAAGTCTAGATATCCGAATGTTAACTTAACGCTTAAAGAAAGTTCACCTTTAGAAACCGTTGATCGTATTAAGGATGATCCTGCAGCGGTGGGGCTTATAAACTTTCCGGAAGCTTATTACCAGGATCCTGAAAAACAAATTTTGTTTTCCTGTCCCGAGTTATTGTATAAAAAACTTTTACGCGATGATTTAATCGTCTGTATTCCGAAATCCTGGTCATTAAGCAAAGATCAACTTGCTTCGGTCAATGAATTGGTAAAACGTCCAATGGTCTATTTCGATACAAAGCAATACGATGAAATTATATCGTTAATTTTTCAGGTAGACGATCAGTCACCCAAGGTATTTTTAAAAACACTTAATAATGAATTATTCCGTCAAACGATCATTGATGGGTTAGCTATGGGTGCTCTTTCTTCGCTTGAGTTGAGTGATTATCGGCTTTTGAAAGAGTGTACTGTTCAGTCAGATCTGCGCTTAAAGCTCGTTTTTACCTGGGTGAGTTCAGCGAATTGCCCCATGTCAATTCCCGCACAGAAGTTTTTAGAATGTCTAGAGCTATCCTTAAATACAACGAATGAGTAACTACATTTTGTTGTGCTAAAGGACAATGAGGTTCTGTTATATAGTGCTATTAGGATTATGTATAATACGATTGAGAGAATAAGTACAAACAGAAAGAAAGGAGATTATCCATAATCCTAGCCAAACTAAAGAGCAATGGTGCCTTTTGGTAATAACTAAAGAAATAATACACAAGGTATAGGAGGATAGCCTATGGCAGTCGAGGCGCACAAGAAAACTGATCTTTCTAAGGAACTTCTAGGTACTCCAGCTAAAAACGGTAAGATCATTAATAATTATTTTGACGGCTTAGAAGTGACATCAACCCATAAGTTATTATTTTACATTATAATGTTAGCCTATTTCTTTGAGCAAATGGATAATTGGAATTTTGGTTTCATTGCTCCCGCGTTAATGAAAAGCTGGCACCTTGACTTGGCTGCGGTCGGAAAAATAAATTTCGCCTATTTTGTAGCCATGACCCTCGGAGGGTTAACGGGTGGTATAATATCGGACTTTATTGGACGCAGAAAAACATTTTTAGGAGCAATTCTTCTCTTCTCAGTCGCTTCGATCGCTAATGGTTTTGCTCAAAGTGTTGAAGTTTTTACAATAACTAGGACATTAACAGGTTTTGGTATCTTTTGTATGATGGTCACTTCGCAAGTATATATTGCAGAGATGTCACCCGGAGCCACTCGTGGAAAGTGGCAAAGCTTAACGGCTTCAATTGGTTTCCTGGCAGCCCCTTTAGTAGGGCTTTTATGCCGCATAGTTATTCCACTGAGCCCAGAAGCTTGGCGCTATATTTTCTTCTTGGGTGGATTTGGATTTATTGGATTCATAATGGGTCTCAAATATTTAAAAGAATCACCGCGTTGGTTAGTTACTAATGGTAAGAGAGAATCAGCAGAAGAAGTCATTGAACAATTAACTAATGTAAAAGTCGACTTGACTGAAGCAGCTTCTAAAGTCGAACCTCGGGTTAAAACATTGGACGTTTTAGTCGGTATATTTTCACCGAAGTATATTAAAAGAACATTAATTATCTTGTTCTTTGTTCTCCTAACAGTCCCTGCTGGGTTTGTTATTACGAACTGGACACCGACCCTATTAAACCAAAGAGGGTTAAGTGTTAATGATGCTTTAACAGCTTCCTCTCTCCTTATGTTTGGCGTTCCGGCAGGTTGTTACCTATCCTCCTTGATCGCTGACAAAGGCGGTAGGAAGATTCCAATGGCAGTCATGGCTATTTCGGTCGCAGTATTATCTGTAATCTTTGGACAAATAAAAGGGTTTGTTCCTATTGTACTTTGTGGATTCCTAATGATAGCTGTTAATATGGCTATGAACTTCATAACATTTAGTTATATTGCTGAGAATTACCCAACAAAAATGCGGAATACATCAACTGGAATTCATAATTCAGTAGGACGTTTAGCAACTTCTGTTCTACAATTATATATTCCTGTAGTTTTTGCCCAATATAAATTTACAGGTGTTTACAATATGGTCGCGATTTTGGTTTGTATTCCGGTAGCTGTTTTATTACTATGGGGGCTAAAAACGGGTGGCAAGTCGCTTGAAGAAATTTCTTAAAAAATTAGCAAAGCAAGTAATTTTAATACTGCAACTCAGGTAATTTTTAGATCGTAAAACTGCTGAAAGCATTAAGTTTTTGGCGGTTTTTTCTGTTACTATGGCATAATTAATTAAATTTTTGCGAGTTAATACTAATAAATAATCAGACATGTCTCCAGTAGAAAATTAGATCCCAATTAGCAGGTGAATTAGCACTGTTTTCTAAGAAATATGTTTCCTTAGTCAAGGGGATACTCCTTTTCTTGTCTGAGGAAACATATTGAGCCAGTTGCAAAATTAAGTAGCGTTAAGATTAATGGTAGTAATCCCAATACATTTACAAATATCAGAAATGTATATGCAGCAACACATTTAGTAGATTCTGGAGATCCCGTTACTAATGCAGCTGCAACATTCCAGATAAATGTGGACAACACGGCAGGGATTTACTCACCAACTGTTGAATCAACATCAGCTGGAAGTACAGTTACTATTCAGTAATTGTAAGATTCCACCACAAGGAATCTTCCCCGAAGTCGTACCCCCTTTAGATTCAAATAGATTATTTTAAAAGAGCTTTCGCTATACGGAGGGCTCTTTTGTCGTCTCGCCATTATATATCGTAAGCGCATGAGAACTAGGCAATACCTATCTGGCAATACAATACATATATTCCCCACACACCACGACACAAAAAAATAACAACCTACTCTACGACCCGCTTATATCAATGGCTTTAACTCAACACCGATATAGCACTACCAAGCATTCCACGTGCCTGTTTGTGGGAACATATGGCCCATAATAGCCTACAATGAAGTAACACCAACGCGCGCTATCACGTTAAAAGTGCTATATCTTTATTCTGACTTATACCAACCGTAAATAATTTATTAGATCATCAAGACACAGAAAGCAATACCCACTTTCCGGTTGAGAAGATGTGTCAATATCCGAATTGATTGGGGCATGTGATTTATGAACTTTTGTTCTCTACTGAAAGAGAAGCAGCTTGTGAACGCACATAATCGGAATTCCATTGAGCATATTTATTATCCGTTCGATGATCTACCAAACTATAGTTTTCTTTTAGGAATTTTCCCATATCCATAGTAACTTTAACTGCACCCCAAATATTCACGTGCCCTGCATTGTTCATATCTTCTTTAAAGTCAAACCCTATGTCACTCATTTTATCGCAATAATTAATAAATGGTATATTATTCTCCTTAGCAATCTCTGCTACCTTATTAAACATCTCAATAGGCTCTTTGACCCAGCTACTTGATTCACCCGGACTGTTATAATCATAGGGGGTATTAGTAAAGATTAACTTAAAGCCATCTTTTTTAGATAGGTCAATGATTTTAACTAGATATTCCATTGTCTTAGGTGGAAGGTCTATCGTTTTTGTTGTAGAAATATTACTTGAATCATCCTTTCCATATTTTTCGATACCAGCCTCAAATCCTTTTGCATAATTCGCATTAGAACCATAATTGAAATCCTTTGCCGTTAGTTCCTTCCATCTATCGTGATATTCGAAAATTGGAAATAAGTAATCTATTCTATCTTTAAGTGGTGTACAATTTATGATGGCAACAAGTTTATTCATGGAAAAATTCATATTATCAAGAACATATCTGACATACCCTTCTTCCCCATATTCGTCTGTTGAACCTAAATAGTATAGATCCATAACAACAATAGGGTTTTTATGTTTTTCGAGGACCTCCTTAAGTAAATAATAAGTTACATCTATGGGTTGTCCTCCGGTTGCATAGTTAAAGCTAGTTATACCATATTGATGCCATAATACATTCGGGTCTAAACCACCGTTCATATGACTTGAACCCATCAAAACAACATCATAAGCATCACTAGGCTGATTATACAAGCCTTCAATCAGCTTATCGCGATGGACTGTTTTTAGTATAAATATAGAATTAAGAATTGCAATAATGGACATTAACAAAACAAGAAAAACGGAACCTTTTACCATTGCCTTTCTAACCACGGATAACCTCCTAAAATTGAAGATAGATAAACTGTTGAGGATTAAACCTCGGTCCATATATGCCGAATATCAGAATAATTACGACAGTGGTTAAATATACAGACCATCTAAACACTATATTTTGTTTGGATAATTCACTACGCAGATTTCTGGTCCTTTGCATCATATTTACAACTAAAACCACACCTACACAAAGTATTGATATTGAAAAGTCCTTCTGGTCTAATCCCAGTTTAAAAATAGAACCATCAATAAAAATCCACGGATTAAAATAGAACATTTTCCTAATTAATGTTATAGCAATAGTAAATGTGCCAGCCTTGAAAAATATCCAAGCAAAATCAACCAGTGCAAACGTTACCATTACCTGAAACAACTTTAAACCAAATCCTTTTGTATTAATATTTAGTTTTTTTATCATAGTTTTCTTAACAGGCTTGAGCATGTCACCGGTTATTTGATAAATACTGTGTATTGCTCCCCAAATTATAAAGTTAATTGCTGCACCATGCCATAAACCACATACGAAAAATACAACCAGGATATTATAATAATATCTTAACTTACTACACCTGTTACCTCCCAAAGGGATATATAAATAATCTTTAAACCATGCGCCAAGAGTAATATGCCACCGTCTCCAAAACTCTTTAATTGATTTCGAAAAATATGGACGTTCAAAATTCTTGGGTAACCTGAATCCCAGGACTTCCCCTGCACCTATCGCTATATCTGAATAGGCTGAAAAGTCGCAATAGATTTCGAAAGCATAGAACAAGGTAGCTATGGCTATTTCAAATCCTTGATAATTACTAGGATTTTTATATACGGTATTTACCAATTCCCCTAACCTATCAGCAATGACTGTCTTTTGAATAACTCCCCATAGCATCAAAATCAATCCATTTTTCACTCTATCATAATCGAATGAGTGCTTCTCATCAAATTGATGTAGCATATTTTTCGATTTTCCTATGGGTCCGGCAAGCAGTTGTGGAAAAAATGATACAAATAAAGCATATTTGCCTAAATTTTTCTGAGCTTTAACATCATTTCTGTAAACATCAATAGTATAACTGAGAGCTTGAAATGTATAAAAGGATATTCCTACTGGCAATATGTAATCAAATGATGGTATATGAGTATTAATATGTAGAAACGAAAATATCTCTACTAGGGTAGTACCAAAAAAATTATAATATTTAAATAGAAATAGAATACCTAAGTTACTTAAAAGATTCAGGAAAACCCAGAATTTTTTAAGCCTTACAGATCGTTCTTCGTCATATTGTTTATGTTTAGTTTCTTTTTCTATTAACAAACCACTACTATACGTTATTAACGTTGATGTCGCAATAAAAATACAATATATAGGATTCCAGCTCATATAAAAATAATAGCTTGTGACTAGAAGCCAAATCCATCGGATTTTATGAGAAATTGCAAAATAAACAATAGCCACAAAAAAGAAAAATATTAAAAATTGTATTGAAGTGAATAACAAACCTAAATACCCCCATTTAAAACCCTTCACACATTAAATTTTATTAGTCTATCCGTCTATGAGGGCTAATAAACTCTGTAAGCTATTTATTCCATAGAATTTTCAAGACAGTTGAATCGGCATTATTTACATTATGAAGTTATTATTATTCTTGCATAACCATTTAAAACTCATTGTTAGTTTTTTACATGTTGGTAACGTTAACATTTTACGGAACACTCTTCATGAAAAAATATTTATATACTATGTTGCTTTTACATAACTGCACAAATTCAAGTAACAGCTAAACGGACTATTTAATCAGAATGAACTAAAAGCTACCCAAAGCAATCTTTTTCAACCCCGACCGGCATTTTGCTTTAAAGTATCTCACTCACCTCAACTCGCCCTTAACACAAACTCGAGCATCGATCGCACCTTTACTTTATTGACAACCCTACTCTTGTTCCATTCGTTATTTTTCTCCCAAAGGCAATAATCAAAGCCACAGCGCTGTCAATACGCTCGTCACCCATTCCTTAGACACCGCCTATCCTGATTTTTCTTGCACATCTCCCCTCGTCCACTCTTCAACTCAAAAACAAAATGCGCTGGTGTGAGACTCTCTATCTTCTCAACCAACGCATTAAATATTTCTTCATCGAATTCTTGCAGCAACGAATCCCTTCTGTTTATTGTCTCTAGAAATTTATAAACGGGAATGCGAATCCCTAACTTAATGTACAATCTTATGTTCATCGGCTGTCATTTTCCTTCCCCCTTCAAAGTATTGGATTAGAATTTACATTAACGGGTGCTAAGTACCTTTTTCTTCCGCGAGAGCACTTTCGATCGCTTAGATTATTCCACTCTAATATTTCTACATTTATCGCTCACATCCTCCCTGGATAGCAAATATATTCCAATAATAAACAAAAAATCCAGACCGTTTCAAAAAAACGATCTGGACAATATATTTCCCTGTACGCCTCAAACTCAAAAAAGAATATAACCCTTCTCAAACCCGCTCATACTAAGGCTTCCACTCAACGACAATATAGCACTATTAAGCACTCCACGTGCCCTGTCACCCCAAAAGAGCTATATCTTATATAATCTTATTACCGTGATCAGAGGGAGTGAATTTGCTAATCCAAACTTTAGAAATGTTTTATAATTCATAATTAGATCAATGAACTTTTATCTCCTTTATAATATATTACGAGCCGATGGAGCGCTCGTGTGCAAGCAATGTACAATAATTGTTTATCAAAATCACTCGAATAGTTTTCCTTACTAACATCGTAAACGATTACAACATCAAATTCTAAACCTTTGGCCACATAAGAAGGGATGACCAATACACCTTTTATAACTTCTCCGCCCTGTGGTTTAATTTGGGTAATTTGTACCGATGTTTTTAACCGAGAATACACTTTTTCTGCATCTTCCTGAGTTTTACATATTACAGCTATAGATTCATACCCTTGCGCTGTATACTTTGCAATTTCTTCTATGAGAGCCTTGTCCATGGACTCAAATGTTTCTTGGTAACAAACCAAGGGTTCTTCACCATGCCGTTCGATTGAATAATATTTTTTTTTGCCATCTTCACCTAGAAGTTTCCGAGTAAAGGCGTTTATTTCATATGTTGACCTATACCCTTTATTTAAAGACAGCTTAATCGTTTTTTGTTGATTGAGTATCTCAGAAATATCATCATAGACTGAACCATCTGTTGCTTTTTCAATCGTCTGATGAATGTCTCCCAAGACAGTATAAGACGCATTTTTGTACAAAAGTTTAAAAACCTCATATTGCAGGGGAAAATAATCCTGGGCTTCATCAATGACCACGTGTTTGATCTCAGAAAACATATCATTCCCTTCAATCTTTAACTTAAGATAAAGAAGTGGAGCATAATCCTCATAATGCATTTGCCTACTTCGAAAATTTTGTTGAGTTGATGAAACAATTTCTTCAATATTCTTTGGCAGTTTTAGTCCTTGCGACAATTTAACCAACAACCCAGGGTTATTGAAAAGCAGTTCGTACAACTGTCCATAATCAACGATCGAAAATTTCTGAATTCGTTCCCGAAAAGCTCTAGCTTGTTTAATGGCTAATAATCGACTGAATGACTTTATTTCAAGTTCATGCTCCTTATTTTTCTCTACGATCTTTTCCAATCGATCAAGCCTCTTTTTCTGTAATGGGCGAAACTTTTCCAAGAGTCTAGATTCAATTCTTTTGAGCTGTTTTGCCATCGGAATATCCATCTCATTGTTTAGAAAACGATGCTTTAGCTCTTGCCTTGTCGCAAGAATCGTTCCATTATAATATACATCGTCGAAGACAATTATTCGATGCGCATAATACCATAATAGTCGATCTAGAATTTGTTTAAACATCCTCGAACCTTTGAAATCAATGCTTTGACGCCTTTGGTCTCCTGCAGTCTTAGTTCGAGAAATTATCAACGTTTCGAGCTGCATATCCCGCGTTTCTTCTCCAAACCTGCCTTTAAACGCATCTAATACCAGATCATCGAAAATGCTTTGCCTCACGTTTTCTTCTCCGAGCTCGGGGAGAACATTAGAAATATAGTGGCTAAACACGCTGTTCGGAGAAACTATCATGACATCGTTCGACTGAAGCTTGGAATCAATGCCCTCATATAAGAGGAAAGCAATCCTATGCATTGCAATCGATGTTTTGCCACTACCCGCTACTCCTTGTACAATTACTAGCCCATGATCATTATCCCTAATAATTACATCTTGTTCCTTTTGAATAGTTTCTATAATATTTTTCATTTTAGCGGAAGTATTATGACTTAACACTTCCTGTAGAATGTCATCGGTAATTCTGATACTACAATCAAAAAAGGATTTAAGCTTAGAATTTCGAATTTGATATTGCCTTTTCAATGAAACATCTCCCCGACTAATTCCGATCGGAGAGTCATACATTGCTTCACCTAGTTCATACCTATAGAATATGCTTGAAACGGGCGCACGCCAGTCATAAACGTATACTTGACCTGTGTTCCTATCCATTAAATTGTAAAGTCCAATGTATATTTTTTCATTTTCACTGAAACCCTTTTCTATAAAGTCAAACCGTCCAAAGTAAGGAGAGCTTATCATTTTCTTGAGTTTCTTAATACGCTGTGAATTTGTATTGCAATCTGAGATTTGATTATTAATCTGCGAATGATATAGATTCATGTCAACAAGACTCTCAAAATCGCTCGAAACATGAATGGTGTTTTCATACATATCCTTTCTAGCGGCAATTAAATCACTCTTTTTCTCTGCTAAATCGTCCCCTTCCCCTTTCACCTCTTCGGTAATAAAAGCGATTGTTTTACAAAGATACTCAATTTCCTCTTGATGATCTTCATGATAAATGTCCATTGGATCACACTCCTAAACTAAGAATCTTAAAAGCGCACTTGACATTCACATAGTCTTTATGCTACAATAAAATTGAGAAATATGGATTTTATAGTGGTTTTTTATGTCTTTTTCATTATACAACTAAACGTATCCTAAGTATAGTAATAGTTAGTGTATCCGGTCAATCTTATTTTTACGTTTCTTTGATGAGGTTGAAATACGTTAAAAACCAGCTTCGAAATGCTCCCCCGTCATGACAGACAGATATATATTATTAAGATGCTCAGGTCTGATTTCGGTATTATATCGGAATCAGGCTTTTAGGTTTTTCTGTAAGCTCTTGTGTTAATGAAATCAATGTATTCTTTCTTAAGCCATTTTCACTATCCTACTCCACTATTTCCACTACCCTCATCCCACTTTTCAATTCAAACACGAACGGCACGAATTGCAGCAAAGATTATGGGGCAAGCTATTTGTAGGATGAGGAAAGGGAGATACTAAAATGAATAACCACAGCTTAGACCACGGATTGAGCAAGGTAATAATGCCTAACAAAGCGGCGATTTACGTTAGATGGTCCACTGACGAACAAACGGACGGCAACACGCTCAGTATTCAGTTGGGAGCCTGCAATCATTACCTGAAAAGCCAAGGTTGGCAGGTAAATGAGAATTTGGTTTACATTGACGAAGGATGCAGTGGCGGAAACCTAGACCGGCCAGCTATGAAGAAGCTTCGTAGGGACGTCAAAAAGGGTTTAATAGATTGTGTGATCATCTGGAAGATAGACCGTCTTTCTCGAAGCATTGTTGATACGGTTGATCTAGTTCTAAACGAGTGGAAATATTATTGCTACGTCAAGAGTGTTAACGAACCATTCGACACATCCACACCAATGGGAATGATGGTGCTTACCTTACTCGCGAGTTTTGCGCAAATGGAGCGGGAGAGTATCTTCCTTCGGACATTCAGCGGTAGGGTTAAATCTATTGAAGAAAGGGGCAAAAGTCCCGGAATCAGAATGCCTTACGGATACAAAAAAGGTGATGAACGGGGAACGTTCAAAATCATAGAAAATGAAGCAGAAATCGTCAGAAGGATATTCAAGGAATACATTGATGGCGACGGAATATATGCAATTACTTACAGGTTAAATGAAGAAGGCATACCATCAAGGACAGGTAAATCCTGGAGCAAAGATACTCTGAGTAAAATGATTGCCAATCCCATTTACACTGGGAAACTGATTTGGGGTAAGATGCAAAATAACCCAAAACGGAAAATGGAAGGTGAGAAACGCAGGCTTCATCGGGATAATCCAATCATCCGGCAATTATCAGAAGATGTCTTGAAACCGATTATTTCGAAGGAGGATTTTGAGAAAGCTTGCGAAATACGCAAATCAAGAAATGTCTTTGAACATAAGAAAACGTCAGGTAGAATTTTTGACAGCCCAAATTTACTCGCAGGGTTGTTGCGCTGTAAAAAGTGTGGGAGCTCTATGTATGTATATAAAAGAACAAATTCCGTCTACACTTACTATGCTTGCAGAGGCCACCGCGAGAAAGGGGTATCCTTCTGTGATTCCGGATACATACGGGAAGAAGATGTCAATCAGCTGGTGGTCGCTGAAGTCAAGAAAACATTTTTAACCGGTGAAACTAATCTATTGGAGATTATTTCAGAGAGGTATGATACCACCCTCCGTGGATTGCAATTAGCACAAACCTCCCTAGAAGCTAAACTTAAACAACTTGATGCAGAATATGCCAAAGTCTTTAAGGACTATCGAAAGGTTGATGGTGGCATCAGCGCAGAAGATTTCAATGTTATAAAGGCGGATATTACGCAGGAACGAAACGAGGTTAACCGTAAGTTGGAAAGTTGTAAAGAGGAGTATGAGGCTCAAACTTCAAAAGGGATTGACGCGTCCGAGATTATTGCATTTTCACAATCCTTGACGATCTGGGACGAATTAACCTTCTCTGAACAAAAGAGATTACTATATAAATGGATCGACAGAATTGAGCTCAACAAAAATAAAGGCAGGTTCGAAAAGTTCCAAATTAAGATCCGTTTCCAATCAATGTTAGAAGATACAGAGGAAGCCATTTAGATTGAAGCCGTGGGATTTTCTCACGGCTTCTCTTTTTTTCTCAAATAGGCATGGGTCAAAAATTCATCGAGTAGTCGATAACCTTCTATAACTGCTTCTGGGTTGTAAATAAATTGCACCTCGACTTTGTTATCATCGTCGTATTGCCGTTTCGTAATAACGCCTCCAATCTAGAGAACGAGTTGACCAGATTTCACGGAATAAACCTGGCCAGCGAAGAATAAGAAGAAGCAGCCACCCAGGTGCTTTGACCTTTCGTAGCTGCTTCTGATTTAAAATTCATTCTCACCTGTCAGTTTTTAAAAACTTTCCTTCTATTATAAATACATTCAGACCTTGATCGCTGTTTGCACTTTTCAAGCACGAGTGCAGACGTTGGTTTAAGCTATGTTTATTGCATGAACACCCACTTGCCCCAGAGTTAGCTACAAACGCAACACAAGCCAACGTCGCACGACACGGCTCTACTCATGTGTAAGCAGCAAAAAGGAACCCCCTTCGGAGTCCATCTTTCGGGCCTGCTACGTTCCTCTTGATCCAAGGTTAAGTAGTTAACGGAGGCAGGACGCGTTATAGCGAACCAGGCATAACCATAACATGTACTTACCTTTACTTTACATGTTCACTCTGAGCGGAATGGAAGTCAAGACTGTCATCGCCTATCAGCCTGATCTTCTCAATCAGTTTATCAAATTCGAAGATTTCTCGTGCCAGGTCTCTTTTCGCTGGATTGTCGCACCAGTTTGAGTGATCTTTGTTCTTCAAGAGGATAAAGCAGGCCGCGACATCGGGTGGCAAATGGTTTTTAATCTTCTCATTACATTTAATTGTTTTTCCATCGATAACTCTGCTCGACTCTTTCGTTTCTTCAAAATCGTAGCCCAATGCACGTTTGAATAGCGCATTCTCGATTTCTGCAACTGCCATTTCTCTTCCCCTGTTTATAGCTTCTAATAATTCAGGGTATCTATCCTTGAAGTCATTCAATGTTGTTCGGTTAACACCTAGATTTTTACATATTTGAGATTCGGTTAAACCATTTTTTGACCATCCTTCTACCATCTTAAGTCTACTTTTAACTAGGGACCATTTAGTCCTTGCCATATTAACAATAACCTCCTTTGTTCTTACAATATTGTAAAGGTTTCTTAAGGGCACTGTCTTGTCGCAATAATATCTCCTTAACAGTTTCATCGTAGAATAATAATCCATTATAGATAAATATCCGCATGAAGATCAAAGGAGCTCCTGAAGTGGTCCCTCTGAAGTTTCACGTTAAGATTGGAGCACATACTCTTTGCAGCATTTACTAAAGTGTTTCAATCTCATGACTCTTATTAGAATGTGTTCGGTAAAAATCTTCCCTTACTTTGGCACTTATTTCATTAAAACGCTGTATATCTTCATTGGGATAATCTAACATGAAAAGATCAATTTCATCTCCTAAAGGTTCATCGAGATCCATCAGATCTATCTTTGCCAAGCTGGGATAACAATCCCAAAATTTAGTAGGGAATACTTGCATAAATTGCCTTAGAGTAGCATTGACCATTAAATTTTTTATGCCTAATGAAGTCAGGAAAAGTGCACTATTTTCCAAGGCGTTGTTCAATGGGCAATCTAAGAAAGCCTTTAGTCCATGATACGACGTAAACATTAATTCTTGCCCAATATCTAATGATTCTAATTCCTCCCTAACTGAATCTAAAATTTGCATATGATGTTTAAATCTAAGTCGGTGGTTCTCCCCTTCGGGTGTTCTGGTTGTAAATTCATACCAGTTGTTGTTATATTCATTCACAATTAAATACCTCCAATTTTTTCAATCGATTAGAACTATAGATCCGCACCTTTATCAATACTTCTGTATTTTTCAACATATCTGTTTCCCCTTTATGAAGTTACTTATTTTTTTACAGTTTAACCCACCTCCCTAAAATACTGTTAAGCCAATAGTTTTCGAACGTTCACATATCACTCGCTTAAGCAGGACCAATCAACTGAGCACCAAAAAAGGAACCCCTTCTGGAAGTCCCTCAGATATTTTTGCTGGAGCTATTTCAGCTCGTCCCTGGTTATTCATCATAATAGCCCCCTCGAACTGATCTTGCAGATTTTATCGCTAGTATTTCGGGCCTTCTTAGTTCATATATTCTTGATCATTACCGTATTTCTCACATAATTGATCAAGTACTGCTTTCAGCTCTGGCAACGTTCTAACGTCGCGAACTATTTCTACCGTTTTCGCTGTGTAATTTGCACCGTCCCTTATATCCCACACCTGGACATAATTACACGCATTGGCTTTTCGCGGATCACTTATGCCGCTAACCTCGACGTCGAAGCCATTATTCAGGTTTCTGTAAAGGCAGTCTTCGAAGTCAATTGTTTGCACTTCGTAAGGCTCGCCTAAATAATCTAAAGCCATTTTCATGTTTTCCGTAATTTCCATCATCACATCTTCCTTTCAATTCCTTGGCTATACTCCAATGCTAAATTTTTTCGCAGTATTGAAAATCCCCATTCCAGCAAACTACATTTTCGACTATCGTAGTTATCGTTTACTCGCTCAACAGCATTTATAACCACGAAAGACCTTATTTGAAATAGTGATATATCCTCGTTTAAATAGCCAAACATGAACTCCTCAATTTCATCACCAATAGGGCAATCCATATCCATTGTCCTCATCATTTCCATGGTAGAATAATAATCTCCAGCGTTCCTCTTCGCAATTGGGAATGTAGCTATAAACTGCCTTGGGGTCAGATTGCTCATTAGGCCGTTAATTTTATCTAACAAGATTAACCTAGCTTTAAAAGATTCGTTATCTCTCAGATCATTTTCTTCCCATTCACTATTAAAAGCTTTTACTCCTATGAAAACTGCGGACATTAATTCAGTTACCCGTTCATGAGAATGGGTTGTAACCAATTCATTCAATTTTCGTTCAAATGCTCTAAGATAGAGCTCCCCTTTAGGCACTTGATTGGTACATTTCAACATGTTTTTTCCTCGTTTCACTAATGAATTGAACATGCTCACCTGCCACCGTTAGGTCGAACACAGCCTGTCTAACCACTCCTGTACCGTTCGGTTGCCGAGTTGCCGATTGCCGATAGTTTTTTAAACTTCAAATACACAGGGTTGTGCCCCCCCCCCCCCTACCACTATATATATAAAATAATAATACTTTAATAATCATCGGCAACCTAGGCAACCTGACCCCTTATCCCTTGGTGTGCCTGCCTTTCAGCGGTTGCCGATATCGGCAACCATCGGCAACTTTCGGAAGATGTCGGCAACTTTTTAGCACATTTTCAGTCATAGGAGCAACCGTTTCACATTGTTCTCGGCAACCATTTATTGTGTTCTCATATATGCCCTTTGAACCCCATATAATCGAAATTTGAGTTTACCATCTTTATTGCCGTCGTACTTTTCCCATCCCTCGATCTGACGCATCAGACCATGTATTTCATCGACTTCATACCTTTTAGACGCCGCCATGTCTTTACTAAACAGCTCACACCATATTTCTGAAACACAAACTCTGTCACGCCTTACAGTGCCACTTGTGACTTTTAAAAGCTCATCGCCGTGAATAAAATTTCTTCTTTCATAAAGATCTTTTTCCTCCCAGTTTTCCGGTAACAACATATCTAAAAAATCCTGGATTACGCCTAAACGCTCATCGGATTCCATTGCCGATTTTTGTTGCTCGTAAGCTTCTGTTTGGGCTTCTCCCTCAAGGAAAAGATCCTCTCCTTCTTTCCAAGCCGCTAGTGCTTCTGCCCAGACTTGATCAACAACATCGTCACTCAATGTCCAAGGCGCTCTGTCCCCTGGTACCTCCGTCACCGTAACTGGCCAAAATCTCCGGTTTCCAGTACTGTCTCGCAGAAAACCAGTTTCATTGTTCGTGCTCCCAACAATAATACATTGCCGAGGTTGCTCCACTGTTCGGCGACCATAAGCTGGTCTGTAAATATCACGCTGTCGGCTTAAGAATGCCTTTACAGCTTCCAGTTCAACCTTCCGGAGTCCAGATAATTCAGCTATTTCAAGTAACCAATAACCTGATAATTTTTCCGCACCTGTTTTATCTCGGGCATCATTCATACTAAGTGAGTCATTGAACCATTCTCCGCCAAGGCGATTAAATATAGTGCTTTTCCCTATACCTTGCCGACCAACCAAGACCAGCATAGTATCGAATTTGCAACCAGGATTCATCACTCGTGCTACTGCGCCCACTAATGTTTTCCTAGTCACGGCCCGTGTATAAACTGAATCCTCAGCTCCAAGATACCTAATAAGCAGATCTTCAAGCCTTGGTACACCGTCCCATTCAGGCAAATTTCTCAGATATTCTCGAATAGGGTGAAAAGCCCTCTCGTGAACAACTGTCAATAATGCATCATTGAGTTTGGGCGGCGACCATATTTTATAGATATTATCCAGATACACTCTCAAGCTTGAGTCGTCCTCATCACTCCAATTGACCCCTTTCCAATCATTGTTATTGCGCCAAGGCACTGGTTTCAATAGTACAATCGTACCTTTATGCTGGTTATACGCTATACCCTGAAGACTCGGGTCGTTGCGTATAATTAACACTAGATTTGACAGGGAACCGACTACAACACCTTTAGTGTTATATTCCAGTTCTTTCAACCAGTCCTTTGAAACTAGCGGGATATTAAGGGATTGTTGTGCTAGTTCTAGCATTTCTTCGCCCATAATAAGTTTCACTTGATCATCGGCCAAAGCAAAATCAACCATTGCATTATACGAGGTTAGTTTATTCATCGGCGTCTTCCTCGACTTTCTTATCAAGTTGTCCAAACTTATGCAGTCTAACTAAGTCAAAAGCGTTACAAAGCCTACCGCTGCACGGGTCTGTGGCGTGGTGGCTGAATGCGAAAGTGTCGTTCTCATAAATCACTAATCCTCCAGATGTTGATCCATCGAGATAGGTGTACCGATCATCTGTGTTGTCGCATGGCGCGTAGACATCCGGGAGGAATGTTTCGATTGCTTCGCTGATTGAATATGCCCGACAAAAAACCCCGACAACTCCTTCCTTTTCTAAGGGATTACCTTGCTTAACCGCCGACTTCTTTCGCTCTTGACCAACTCGCGATGACACTGGCCAGCTTGAACTGTCTGTCCAATCCGGGTATAGCGCGAGGACGTCATCTGGATCAAGCAAAGGACCATCCTGGTACTTAAAGACATGCTCCCCATCGCTTGACGTGCTTCCCCAATACATCAATCGAGAAGGGGAATATGTGGTGTCATCAAATTGTTCGATGCCGATGCCCCACGCAACCATATGTGCTATAGCCATATACTCGTCCGGCGACACATCTCGCGATAGTAGTATCACGAGCCTGAATCTTGGAGCCTCAGCTGTGTGCTTGTGCGTACTGTAAATGCAGCAAGCACATTTGGTATAGCTTATTATGGTGAGCCACACATTCAATAAAGCGTGGTCAAGGTCAAGCGTTAGTACGCTGCGATATTCCACGCTCCCGTTCTTCCTAATACCTCCCCGGAGTTTGCCACCGACGAAGCCACCGATGTCCTTGAAGTCATCCTGCATGACTTTCGACATATCACGGTATTCAGCAACAGTTTCTCCGGTGTACGTCGGCTGTGCCAACCTTTCAAACAGCTTCGAGCCCGCCATCTCTATGATTTCCAGATTTTTATCTTTTCGTGAGATTGCGATGGCAATAGTAATTGTTCTGTCATGATCCAATTTAATCATCAACAAGCCTCCCTTTCATCCTACTAGCTTTATTAATTCGTTTAGCAGAACTCTATCCTGGTGGGTGCTGAATGACAAAAAGTAGGACACCTTAACTTCGAGGTGTCCTACTTCGCTTGGTATTTGGAGATTAATAACGACGTTTCTGAGCAAGTGACTACATTTGTCTACAACTTATAATCAGTCTATATGATTGTTAATTCTACCAGCTCCTTCTGCATTAACTTTGTCGATAGTTCACTCTGCTCTTCGGTGTAAAAAGGAAGTCAAACTGAGCAAGCGCTGTGAGAGGAGATTAATACAAAAGGCCCTCGGACAAAGATTGCCCAAGAGCCTTAATGGAAATTTGACATTATTAATATACCCCACAGTAGTGTGCATTTATGTAGCCATATTAGTCACCATTTATGCACTCTTTAAACACCAAAAGTGTAACCGGCTATCAATACTCAACCCTGCGCCAACGATTCGTATAAGTTGGCTAATTCAGCGATTCCCTTTTTGCAGTATTTCTTGACCATGCTTTGCGACACGTAATATTTATTGGCAATATCCGCCCAGATCATTTCATGAATAAATCGATCTGTTAGAACACCTTTAAGCTTCGGATCTAAAGAGTCGATACCGTGTTCTAATAGTTCTTGTTCCTCCCTTTTTTTGCGGTATTGTAAATATAGTTCCCTAAAAATTTCCTCGTTGCGTTCGTTCGTTTTATCCCTATACAATAGAGCAACCGTTGAAGTTTTATCTGCCACAAAGCTACTTATAATACGCTCTCCCTGCGGGGTTGATAATGTCAACTCTTTAATTATTTCTACATCGCTTGTCTCTGTAAACTGTTGCAACCTGAAATGTAGGAAACAAATTTTGCGTTTATTATCTTGATAATTTTTGAGTAGTTCTTCAACATTAGCTCTCATTTCAAACATCCTCATCTTATATTTGGCTCAAATTACCCGTTATCCAAGTATCGGAACATTTTAGTCGCACTGTTCATCTTAAGCAACCTATGAAATACTCCCTATCACTAACCACATGATCATAACTCACTCCCTTTTGATAATTTGGTACAAAAAAATAGCCGAATAATCGCCTATTAGTGGCGACTATCCGGCTATTTGGTAGTTCATTTGACTCCGTTGCTCGGTATAATTAGGTATAATTAGATATGTAAATCATGAAGCTTGATCCGAAACAATTTCTTACATTGCGGGCATTTGATTTCTATTTCACCGGTCGTTTCCTTCTGGATATCCAGCAAACGCTTATCACAACCAGGACATTTTATTTGTTTAGGCATTGTTACTTTCCTCCCTTAATTGTATGAGACTGGCTTACGCCTTTGGTCAAGAGATATAGTATGTACTGATTAAGACTAGTACCTTCTGCCTCCGCGTTTTCGGCTAGCTGGTAATGCAACGTTTTAGGGAATCTAACCCTAAGTTCTCCAGAATAATTCATTACTTTATTATTGGGATTAAACCTTTCTAACTTTATGATTTTGCATAAATCTACAATTTCCCTAAAATCATTTTGGTATTGATGCTCAAGTGAAATAATGTCTGGTGTTGTTAAAATGGTTGAAATGTTTTCATTTAGGGAATTCAAGTGCAAGAGGTTATACAAAATAGTCTTTCCGTTGAGCATTTTACCAGTTAGGTCCTGTTTGTGAATATTATCAAACCCAAAAAGGATCGGTGTCTTTATCTCTTTAATGTTATTATCAATAAATTCAATGAATTTTTTTAGCGCCTTCAAACTTTTTATTTGCGACTCTCCACAGTGGTATTGCACAAGCGCAATCTTTTCAGATGTATTTAGAATGTCTAGGTTGAGTTCATCAGCAAGACTAGAAAACGCCCGCGAAGTGAACCCTTCAATTTTATATAAATTATTGAAAATATAGGTTCTACCTTGAAATGATTCTATTGTTGGTTCGAAAAAACAACTCGTTTTTCCAATATCATTCTCGCCATAAATTATTTTGTTAATCATTGTATAAATACCCTCCCTTAGAATTATATACAACACCATATAAGGTGTCAAATTTCTAAGTGGGGTTTCTGAATTTGTCTTTAAATTGAAAGCAGTATGAACGACTTTAATATAAAGCGGAAGTTTTGTATTGACCCAAACATCGCAAAAACAAAACTGATAAGAATAGCGCCTACTCCTATACACTCCAAATAGAGGTTTTGCTTTTTTGACAATCTAAAAATAACATTTATTACAAAGGTTAGAGCCCTAATATAGACATTATTTCATTCCGTAAACCATTCGCAAGGTATTTTAGGATAGAACTGTACAATCAGGGTCTATAAGATCCTCTATTTTACTTTAATTTCCATATTTAGCCTCAAAAATCGAAATTTTTACGCATACGAAAGCTGCCCGACGTCATGGCCCGGTCTCCCAGGCATTTAAGGGCGGGGGGGTTATCCTGGAGTGGCAACGATTGCACAATGAGATGTGGTTGTAAAGCTCGAACCTTCGGCTCCAGTCCGCCTTGACCTCATGTGATGGACCATGTCCGCGAGCGTTACCTTCCCTGCTGATATGCAATGCAGGCACAGCCCGATGTCCCTTCGCAGCGCTGCTGCTCTTGCTTTCTTCCACGTAGCTGAGTTGTAGAAGGATTGCTCCTTCTTGTCTGCTTGTATTCCAATGTGGCTGCTGACCTTGTCGCTTTGCCGCTTGCAGTACAGGCTCGCGTCCCTAGTTAGATGCGGCCAATCTACTTGCTTGCTTGTATGGTATTGACGACTTACTTTAAAAAGGAACCCTCGATTAAGTTCGAAGGTTCCTTTGTTATCAGCTACCAAATCCTGAGATATGGTGCGTCCACCCCTGCTCTCAGTACTAAGGCTACACGCGCCAACGTCACGCAACTCGTCGCATATGGGTGTGTAATCACAGACTATCAGTAGTATATGGACTTTGTGAGCTATACCTTCCACCTAACGATTGTAGTGTGGTTTATCAATAGGTATTTCCGTAACTTATTACTATAATTTGGCGAATGTATTTTCTTTACACAGAACATATGTTTTGTTATTATGGAAACAGGTATTCCCTACGAAAAAGGTGAAGTGAATGAACCAACGAATTATATTTCATATAGATGTGAATTCGGCGTATTTGTCATGGGAGGCCGTACATCGCTTACAGCATGGCGATCTACTTGATCTTAGGACCGTGCCCTCGGTTGTTGGTGGTGATCCTGTAACTCGCCATGGCATTGTCTTAACGAAATCTATTCCTGCTAAAAAGTTTAATATTCAAACCGGCGAGAGTATTTTTAGTGCTAGTGCGAAATGCCCTGGACTGATTATAGTACGTCCGAATTATGGACTGTACATGCAATGTAGCCGAGCTTTTGGTGATATTCTAAGGGAGTACTCACCCTTAATTGAGCAATACAGCATTGATGAGTATTTTATGGATTTCACGAACATGGAACGCCTTTTTAAAGATCCTGTGGAAGCTGCTTATACAATCAAAGACCGCATCAAAAACGAACTAGGCTTTACCGTGAATGTCGGAGTTAGTACGAACAAGATCCTAGCTAAGATGGCCTCCGAGCTTAAGAAGCCCGATAAAGTACATACTATTTTCCCTGACGAGATTGCAGAAAAAATGTGGGTTCTGCCTATTGAGGAACTGTTTATGGTCGGCCGTGCAACTGCGAAGAAGTTAAGGAGCCGGGCTATCAACACGATTGGCGATTTGGCTAATTTTGACCCAAAGATCATTAAACTCTTTCTCAAAAGCCATGGGATGTTAGTCTGGAATTACGCGAACGGAAATGAAGCAAGCCCAGTGAGGGAATGTCGTAGACCTTTGATTAAAGGTATTGGGAACTCAACCACAATTCCTTTTGATGTTATGGACAAAACGACCGCTCACCTAGTTTTGCTGTCTTTGACAGAGACAGTTGCAGCGAGATTAAGACAGGCACAATATTTTGCTAGGCTAGTTTCGGTTTCGCTTAAGACTAATGAATTCTATTCTAGTTCGCATCAAAGGAAATTTTCATCTCCGATTGATTGTACTAATGCTATACACGAATTGGCTTGTGAACTGTTCGATGAACTTTGGAAAGGTGAGCCTGTTCGACAGTTAGGTGTCCGTGTGTCGGAGCTGACCATAAATAGTTTCCATCAGTTAGCTCTTTTTGAGAAGGATTACGAGAAACAACGTGCTATGGATCATGCTGTCGATTCAATACGTGGCAGGTTCGGTAATAGTTCTGTGTTCAGATCCTCGTTTTTGAATAGTGGGGTACGCTTTAGCAGCGGCGGGACAGTTGATGACGAAGAATACCCGATGATGTCTAGCCAATTGTAAATTAATCTAATCAATCCAGCTCACCATTGAACCAGAGGTTCGCCCGGACTACTGCGTGTTTGAAAGAGCTGCCACTCACCTTAAGGCAGCTCTAGTAATCTCTTGCTTACATGTTGGCAAAGTTCCTTAGAAACTACCTTCTTCAAATATATAATTGTCATCTATAACTGAAGAGTTCTTGTTTACAACTGGAGTAAGTTCAAATAGTATGGCTGTTTTTGTTTGAATCCCACTACTATGCTCAGTTACCACAAAGTCAGATACGAAAAATTGTCCTAAGTATTGCATTCTATTACTTACAGAGCTACTAACTTTATTAAAAACATGAATATATTCCGGTACACCTTCTTTGCATCTTATATCCTTCCTGAAAACCTGGTATTTTCGATAGAGATGTAAATTTGATCCCTTAAATTCTTGGATATCCTTTCCTTTGCCTTCATAGTAGATTTTCCCTGAACTCCAATAACCACTGTACTCTGAAGATTCTACCAGTGGGTTGTCTACACCGAGTTTAGTGATAACAAATAACTCTTTACTACTGGTGCAAAAATTTATCCCTTCTTGCTGAGGGTTTCTTCCAAATATTTCATTTATGTGTTCTCCACTGACAATCTCGCCAACACTGATCTTTGAGTGTGCTCTAACCGAAATAATGTTTCTTAATATGTTGACCAGCCCCTCAGTTGTTGGCTGCATTTTAACTTTTAATACATTCTCGATATCCCTGATCGTTGCCGGTAATGAGGAGAAACTCGATATCTCTTCTAAATGTTTGCCGAATACTTCCAAAATTTCGGTCCCAGCAGTCATGATCAGTCTCTTAAGGATTTCAGTTTGAAGTCCTTCCACATCGTCTCTGATTTTTCTATTTGGTTCTACCCCTGCTGCATTTAGCATGAATTTTAGTGCATTAACCTTCGAGTCACAATATTTGGGATTTTGATTTATAAGGCTGAGCGCATCATGGTCAGCTATCTCAAATGTACCATTATCCGTCTTCTCCGCTTGTAATTTTCCGTCTTTAACTGCTCGTCTAATGGTCAAATCACTAACCCCGAGAATCTCTGCAAGTTGATTAATCGTTATCACACCTAGCTCACTCCTTATGGTTCTTTACCAAATGATATATCATTTAGCACGCTTACCATATAACGTTTCCCGGTGTATAGCTATCAGTTTTTATAATAATGAAATATCATAAGCCTCGGGTGAAAATAGTAGGCTAGTCAGGCATAACTATTTACTGTTGAACATGCCCCGTACTGCCGATAGGCATGAGTATCGGGTTCACTGTACCGCCAGGTTGCCGAAGTTGCCGATTGCCGATAGTTCTGTAAACTTCAAATACACGTGGTTGTGCCCCCCCCCATGCCATGTATATATATAATAAAATATTACTTTAATAAGTATCGGCAACCTAGGCAACCTTACCTCTCAGCCCTTGCTGGGCCTGCCTTTGAGCGGTTGCCGACATCGGCAACTATCGGCAACTTTAGAGAGATGTCGGCAACTCTTGATATATTTTCAGCCTATAGAACTTATGATCGTCAACCATTTATTGTGTTCGCTATAAAAAGAGGTTTAAGAGTTCAATACTCCAAACCCCTGTCAATGTGTGCCCATCTCCTTGCTCGTGAACATGAGTTCAACTTATACAGCTCCATCATCAGAAGAACTTTCCTTGTGCTTTGTTTTTCGGGTGTAGTCTTTACTTGATTTGTGTGGGCGTGTACCAGTATTGAAAAGAGATCTTGTTCTCCCCTTACCGATTGGAGCTAATTTCTTTTTCATAACTTCCTCCATGCCTAATGATATTAGAAAGGTCCTCGATTGTGTCACAAAATATCTAGTAGAAAAAACCGGTCATTACACTGTTTACGATCCTTAATAATTCTTTGCATTTTTATTTTTTCCTTTCAACAAAATTCTATATCCCCACAAGAGCATTAGTAAGCAATATGCAGATGCTTACGTCCATAATTCTAGTAATACCATTATTGTTGCCCATAGCAGGAGAATAGTGTTCTTTGCTGAACGTATTAAAGATGTAAATTCATAGAGGTGGTGACGAAGTGAGCGACAAACCGAGAAAATGTAAAGCATGTGGTAGGATCGTCGAGCCATCAGCGAAAATCTGCCCAAGTTGTAGGTATAATCTTGAGTCTAATCTTACCACTAAGGTATTAATAGGGATAATTGGGCTTGTGATTCTAGGCATAGCTGCCTACTTCCTACGACATTAGGTTCTCCCAATTTTTAGATAGATGGATCCGTATTGTAGTTAATAAAATTTATATAATCAAACGTCCTTATTCTTCCGATATTGACTAAGCGGGAAAACATATTAGGATATCGAATATTTTACATGGATATTAGAACAAAGAACTGGAGTGAAGTTATTGCAATTTATCCCAAAAAAGAAGATCGCCGGAATATTCCTTGCACTAGCATTAGCCATTGGTGGTTGCTCAAATAATGCAGTACCAACGACAAGTCCACCTAAGGTTGAGGAATCATCGAAGCAAGTTTCAACAGCTGATTCGCAAACAGCTACCACAAAAGATACCGCTCCAACCACAGTAGCCCCAGGTCAAAAACTCAGAATATCTTATATCGACGTTGGTCAAGCTGATTCTATCTTAATTCAGATTCCTAACGGTAAGAACGTTCTTATTGATGCAGGCAATAACGGGGATGCTAACACGATAACATCCTATCTGAAGAAGCAAGGTGTTAGCAAGTTAGACATCGTTATTGCAACACACCCCCATGAAGATCATATTGGATCTATGGATAAGGTAATAAACACATTCGACATTGGGCAAGTCATTATGCCAAGGAAAGATTCGACTACCCAAACCTACAAAGATATGATTACCGCCATCCAGAACAAGGGTTTAAAGATCACTGAAGCGAAAGCTGGTTTGAAACTTGAACTTGGCTCAGAAGTAAATGCTTTATTAATAGCACCTAATTCCGTAAGCTATGAGGATGTTAATAATTACAGTGCGGTTTTAAAGCTATCCTATGGAACTAATACGTTCCTTTTCGAGGGCGATGCCCAAGAACAATCTGAAAACGAAATGGTCAATTCTGGGTTTAACCTCAAGGCAGACGTCCTCAAAGTAGGGCACCACGGCAGCCACACATCAAGCTCCATTGCATTCTTAGCAAAGGTTCAACCCAAGTATGCTGTTATTTCAGTCGGCCAAGGTAATAGTTATGGGCATCCTGCACAGACTACTATAGCTAGACTAACGAACATCGGTTCGAAGGTTTACCGCACCGATCAGTCAGGCACGATTGTCGCTGAAGCAGATGGAACAAATATTACTTTCAATGTTATCGCAAATGAAGTACAACCACGGGCCCCCTCTACAACTACTTCTACTCCTCCGCCCGCAGCTCCTAGTAGTACCACTTCTAATCCGGCACCTGTTCCGGCTTCTTCTGCTGCACTTGTGCATTATGTAGTTAATACTAAATCACTGAAATTCCATCTCCCTACATGCTCAGGGCTACCTACTACAAATAGGGCTGATAAGGATTCTACGAGAGAAAACCTGATCAAAGAAGGTTATTCCCCTTGCGGTATCTGTAAACCTTAAGGAGGTAATTATGAAAGGCATAATTGATCGTTTCGAAGGCGATTTCGCGGTCGTTGAGTTTGACGGGAGACAGATCAGGGACATACCTAAAAGTGAATTAGCTCCAGGAGCCAAGGAAGGTGACGTTATATTCTTGGCAAATGGTAAGTATCAAGTTGATCTAGCTGAGACTCTACAAAGAAAGACCGAAATATCAAAGTTAACTGAAAATATGTGGGAATAAAATGAAGCCCTCGGCATTGTTCCGAGGGCCATGATATTTAATCCAAGTTATCGCGACAGATCCTACCACCTACTGAAGTGTTTTATCTAGTGGCAGATGATCCGGGGATTCTATAAATTATTAACCAGCGTCACTTCTTCGAACAAATCGACAAAGGTCAGCGTCCCACACCCATTCCGATGGGTCTCCGGAGATACTGCAGATAAGCTTAGTTAGAACGTCATGCTCCGATTCTATTAAAGCAGTCTCGAACCACTCTTCCAGGGTTATATTAAGCGATTTGCACACGGCATCTAGCCTTGCTTTCACTTTTTCATCAGCTGGGAAAGCTATGTAAATTTATAGTCACCTCACGGTTTGCCTAAGGATTTATACAAAACAACCGATCGCTATTATATCTTGCAGGGAATATGTCTCATTCCGGCTAATTATCAATAAATTACCATTTCGGAGGTTTAAATGATAATTCGCAGTATTCAGCTTGCTACTGGCTACCCTTATACACTTTATTTTCATATTCTTACGACATCTGCCAATTACGCTACTGTAGCGTTTGATGGTTGTGTAATTGAAGTTTTCCAAGGTGATGTCACAAGCAGAGAAATCGATGAGCTAGAGATTGCCCTTAGATTATGCGCATTAATATTGTTTGATGCCTCTATACCGTTTTCTGAACTTAGAACAGAACAATTGGACACTATCACTAAGGCCATAAACAAACGGCTATTATTTCAATTTCTTTGATTGGATAGATTACACAACCAACGCAGAAAATCACTTAACTACCCCAGAGCTTCTTTATTAAGCTGGTACACCCTTCCTGATCTGGGATGAGCGGGTTACTGGAGCTTTGAGAGACAGCATAGCAAACATTTTTAGAGACTGAAGCATAAAATAACCTGTTCCATTTCCACCTGAGTAAATGATAGGTTCGTTGTTATCAGTAGTTAACCAAGGAACCAAGATTGACGGATTGTTTGACCAGGTTCGCCATAGGTTAGGGCCATTTAGGGGACCTGTGGCTTATTAAAAGCTCTACTCAAAGCTTCTTGGACATGCCTAGACAAAATTCAATGTAATAGGACAATGTATACCTCTAATAGGCTTAACCAAGGAGGTGTACTACCTATGATTGATGAGGTCAAAGGGTCTATCAATGATGTGGATTCCTTTAGCCAGGATGAGAAAACTGAACTAGTTGAAAAGAGTTTTGTGGCCATAACTGCTGTTTCAAAAAAGAAGGGTAAAGCTCGAAAAACAGAGGTCGCTATGGGTACTGTAAACGGGATGAAATTATTTACATATGGCATAGATGAGAGCATTAAAAGTAGATCGCGCCCCAAACCAGAGGATCGGATAAGAGCAATGGGGCTGGAAAAAGTAGTAACAGAAAAGATCGTCTCCGAAATCAAAGAGGGCAAAGTGACATCTCGACATCTTGATGATTTGGTTAAGACAAATCTTATTGAAGAAATCTCCAAACTGGATTCAAAATCTCAGCAGGAAATCACCCAAACTCTATTTGATAATAAGAACGAACGTAATGCCAAGAATACCGAAGATATTTCAGTTGTCATCTTACAAAATGGAACCATCAGCAATTACTTAACCGAAAATTGGTACTCTGGACTGCTTCGAACTATTATAAAATTATCCCAGCAAGCATCCGTCAATAAAGAAATTCTTGACGAACTGTCCGACGAACAAAATTGCTACCTGACCGGCTGCACAAAAGATTTAAAACTTATATTGGATAACATGTTAAAATCACTTAATCCCGACCAAGTTTGACTCTGGTCACGCATCCCTGTAGTTGTATGGGAAGAATAGACTACGATAAGCCCTTCTTGGACATTTTACAGAAGGGCTTTAACTAGTGCGGTCATGTCGAGCATTTCGTCCCGGCTCTTGGTCTTAAATCACATTTATTCCATCATGTTGTTCTCTCGCCTATTTACAAATTCATTCCACCCAGTAAATCACTTAACTGTGACAGCACATCTTTACCAAGCCGGGACACCCTTCCCAAATCCAGGAAAGATCCTGGATTTGGGAAGGGGTGTGGCACTTGAATTCTTGTCGTTCCATCCATGGGTTACTAATCATATTAAATCATGCTTACTGAAGTAGCTAAACTCCTCGCTTTCATCCATTGTTTATCTACTGATTTCCATCTCATCCAACTTATTAGTTGTAAGTATTTCGTTTACATGCTTATATGAGAGCCGTTCACTACATAGCACCTCACAGATATGCTCTTTTGTAAAAAGATTGGACTCTCCATCCTTGGCCATAATACTTCTGATTCGTCGCAAGGAATTTGTAACTCTAAGTGCCAAATCTCTAATTTCAGTAATATTTTGGTGAAATAGCTCATGAACTTGAGGAAGTGCATCTGGATGTAACCTTTCCTTGTGGTCAAGCAGTACTATTTTTATAGATAACTGCTGTGGGAACGTCTCATCATCTGAAATCCAATTTCTATGTCCGTTTGCCTGTCTACATGTACTTAATGAAATCGGATTTTTGCTATCTTCTTCGCTTTTGGCCTCGAATCCGTATGCATTGTTACGAAGTACCCAAATTCCATCTGGTGCACCTTCACTCGGCGGTTTCTTTGACTGAAATCCTAAGTATTCTCCAAGCTTTTCAAGCCCTTTTTCAAAATTCCCTGAGTTATTATTACTAATTTTTTCCATGAACTCAGTCATTTTTTTCTCAAACTTAGGTCCTACTATCGATAATCCTGTTAATACGTCTTCAATGGCCTCAGCTTGAGTAACCAGATCTGAATCCGTAGTTACTATTTCAGAGTTAGATGGAACATACTTTGCCAAGTCAGCTAACCATGTTAATGAGTTTGTAGTCTGTAATGCTGTAGAATAATTTTGTTTCGCAACACTTAGATCCATCAAATTACGTCTGTACCCCAAGTAGCCACAACTGCCAGCAAGATAAAACCACCAAGCACGATAACCAGCCAATTCTTTACCACCGCTAAGTGCATCAGTTACAGCTTTAGCCATTTGTTGAGCCATATCAATATCATTTTTCCAAAGAGCAGTTACATATTCTAATTCGCTTTTAACGCTCTTCATTAGTTGAGCAGTAGCAGGCTTAACGACCTTTTCAGTGTCATCTCTTAACCCGGTGATGGCTAGGTTAATTTCTTGAAAAAATACTTTATCATTAATAAAGTCTTCCATAAACCCTAATAAGTCATCAGAAGTATCAAAGGGTTCAGAATTAGCAAGACCAAAGGCGATCTCCGCCTGAATTTCTGGATGAAAGTTCTTTAGGTTTTCCTTAATTGCACAAAATTTCAGCAAATCACTACCTACCATTAATACATTACTGAAGTCATCACTACTTCGAGTGCACCTTCCCAAAGCTTGTGTGATCCTAGTTCGTATTCGGTCGTTAAGTAATGCATTCGCGCTTAATCGATTCCAAAAGAAACCTTCCTGTAGATTGGTTGCTTCCGGTAATTTAAAAACAACCAATAGCCTACAAGTGTCCCCGGATAAATCAATACCATCATACCGAGTTAGTATTAAAACAGCTCTTTCCTCTTGAATAAAAGGATCTAGGCTCTCCTCAATATCGTATGAATCCATTATTGGTATGGTATGATAGGACTTGTGAAACTGTTCTTTGAAGAAATCAGCTGAGTGTGTATCAGGACATAGAACCAATGCCCGACCATGTTTCTCGATAGCTTTAAATGCAATTTCTAGGCTCTTGCTAGAGTCAAATTTCCGATCTGGAAATAAAATCAGGCGTCGTCCTGAGCTATATTTCTCCCAACCTATTGGTATGGGAAGTCGTTCTATTTCTTTAACTCCAGTTAGACGTTCTAATTCACCCCCATCTCCCAGTGTCGCAGACATATATATTCTCTGTTTAGCATATGCAAAGGGGTAGTGAGTAAGGGCGGGTGGGATAATAGGTCTTATGTTTATTTCCCCCCAAGAGATATATACATGACAAGCCTCTAAATTTTCCTTGATCTTGCTCCATGCATACTTGGCCTTATCACAATTTATGATATTCGCTTCTATGTATTCACTTAGTTGTGGTATTTTATTATAATAATTTGGGTAAGGCACAACATCATATGACTTCATGAAATAATCATAGTCTGCCTTCATTAACCGAGAATATAAATAGTCCGGAATATCTTCCTTAAACAAGTTTATAATTGAGTTATAAACTTGAAAACATTCCTTCCGAAAAATTTTAACCGTCCAGAGTGAGGCAATATGACTCTCAGCAGAATGGGCATCATCAAAAATGATAGCCTGTGCATTATCTATTCTGGGATTTGTATTAAAAATTGCACTGTAAGTAGTAATGGCAATGGCCTTTGAAGTGATAAAGTCAGCAAAGTCTACCTGAGAATATTTCGACTGTTGTCCTACTAATACGACGGTCGGAATTCCGTAGTCTTGTGCCTTACAATGCACTTGATAAGCTAGTTGTTTCGTGGGACAAAGATACACTACTCTCTCCTGTTTGATTCTCCTTCTATATTCGGCAATTAATAATCCGATGAGCGTCTTACCAGTACCAGTAGGCAGTTCTAACGCAACATCACCTTTATCTCGAGCTTGATTATAGTAAGATCTCAGAACATCTGCTTGTTGTGACCAGAGGTTTTTAACTTGACTAGAATTAACTTTTAAATCTCTAAATATGGTTTCGGGATCTTTATCACTTACTTGAATTTTGGTAGGCATTACAAACTTGCGAGGAGTTTTTCCCATCAACCTATCCCCCTTGTTTCTCGGATTTCATACAATTGTTATAATCTTAACGATCTGCTTGTCAAACTCAATCACAGTATATAATGTGCAATAATGGAATCGGTAACGTTTATCCATCGATAACAGGAGGAAGAAAAAGAAGTTAAACATCTCTATATGTCAAGACTGTCTTCGAAGCCAAAATATACATTATTACCTTCCACATCTTTCCTCGCATTCCTCCTAAGATCGCGTAAATAACCCAATAAAAAACAAAAAGTCCAGACCGTTCAATATAAACGATCTGGCAAATACTTGGGGGTCGTCTTCTCTTGTGACTATAAACTCAACCCACCCAGAAAATCACCTAACTACCTCTTTACCAAGCCGGGACATCTTTCCCCAATCTGGGAATGATACAGGCGAGTGATAAGGAGTGTGGTACTTTGGGACTCTATGTTTCTGTATAATAATATTTTAAATTTCTAAATGTCTCTTACTAAGTATGACAATTTCAACACAAGAAACATTTAGAGATAATGAGTAAGAGCTATCTCAGGTTCATTAGGAACTTCAAGGAATTCAGTATTTCTAATGACGAACTTTTTAGCTTTATTTACATATTGGCCACCAAGTGGATTTAGATGATATGTAAAATGTCCTTCTCCATAGAATTGCTTATTTTGGTCACCCTTACATAGGAATACAAACTCAACCTTTTCTTCCAAGTAATTGTGTATGGATCTAATTAATTTTCGATATGAATCCTTGTCAACGATTTCTTTTGGCACTAATCCAGTACACAGAAATACATAATTAGCATTGTCGATTTCTTGTAAAATTGTTGTTTTGTTTTTCTCCATAGTACTTCCATAAAGATTTGGATGATTGGTCTTTAAGTCCTCAATAATTGTTTGTAATTTAAATGACTTTGGCTCGTAATAGGGATGTATATTTACAATTGTTACTGACCCTATTTTTAGTTGTTTTACATCAGTATAAGCAATATGAGCGCAATAGTTGATTGTTTCGTCGGAAATTAAATCAGTTGCATGGCTAGGGTTCATTAAGATAAATAACAGTTTACTTTCAAAATGATTATTAAGTTTTGCTGTCAAAGAATATCTTACTGTATAAGGGGTATTTGGGATCGTTTGTGGGTCACATTCAGTCGGTAACTTAACATAAGAGGGATACTTTTCAGACATAAGAATCGTTCCTTTCCAGAGTGCCAAACTCAAAAGACAGAGAACTAGCATTCGCGCATGTCAGACCGAAAATGATTTACTCTAACACTATTCTAGAGATTCAAGCCACTCAGAAAATCCTTTAACCTCTTTATTTCCTCTTTGGTAAGAGTGATACCTTTCCCCATCTTCGTATGATCTGGCGACCATTCTCGGATGTCATACTTTGGGGCTGCATCATTCCAACTAACAAGGTTTAGTTCTTTCGACCAGCCTTTTGCTGATTCTGATAGGACACCGATTGTTTCTTTGATTTCGAATTTGATTTCTGCCATTACAAATTCCTCCTTTGAATGACTATTAATCATGGAGTGCTAAATTTTTTACTAATTTAAAACGCTTTCATCAGCTTACCCAGATAATCACTTACTACCGCAATTCCTCTTAACCAAGCCGTAAAACCCTTCCCCAATCAGGCATTGGCAGGCTAGTAGGTACGTGATGTGGTATTTTGGTCGCAACTAACGACTATAAGTAATGCCACTATGTTAACTCTTGAGTCAGATATTTAATCGAAGCACTCTCAATGGGTTGACATTCTTCATATAGACTATGGTATAGGCTAAAGCGCTATCATATTCGCTTTAGTACATTTCAATTAACAGCTCCAACCCAATCTCAATGCCCACCTTTTCCCACTCTTTCTTACGCTCATCATATAAATTTTTGAGAAGTTCTTCTGCGCCTTCACCATAATGTAGTTGGTTGTGACAGTTACTGCAAAGTGACACTATGTTTTCTTCAACATCAAGGGAAACATCAAATCTATCCGAATAAGCCATCGGAACAAGATGGTGTGGCTCGGTATAATTTTTATCAGAGTTTTTCCTCTTAAATAACGAATGATTCCTATTAATTTCACATTCATATCCAGCATGTGCTAACGCGTTCCGAGCTGTTTGTCTATCTCTTGGGTAGGTTAAATGCCCATTTGACAAAATTACATCCTGCTTTTTCTTGGGAACACCTTTAAATGCATTTACAGGATCTATATCGGCAATTGGATGTTTTCTTAGATCCTCTACCAGTTCATTATCAGCAATTTCATCGTCTTTAATATAGTCAAACTCTGGATATAAGCTCTGAATGGCTTTTGCAAGCTCTGGTCTCAGTTTCCATTCAAAGTGCCCATCTTCCCTATATTTTCCCCAAAACGGGATACCCCACCATGTTTCATTGCCATCATGTTTTATCACAGGTTTTAAATTTAGCTTACTTGATATTCTCCTAGCTAAAGCTACAACAGGTTTTATGTAAGTACTCGGAGATACTCCGTCTTCCAATCCCAATTCATGACAGGTTTTAGCGTGATTTTCTCCAGTATAAATTCGTTTCATCAACTCGGTGTCTTTTTCTAAAAATATCTCACTATCTTCAATCAGATCTTTCCACTGACTTATCGAAATCCCTACATGAACTACATGCTCCTTGGGATAATTCTTGTCATATTCTTCTTGCTGATTTTTGACTTGCTTTTTAGCTTCAGACAAACTCCCAAAAGTTTGGTATAAGAATCTTGCAAACGAATACATCGGCCAATCCTTCGTTATACCATTTTCATTTTTCCACTTTACTAGTTTGAGTTGTTTATCGAGTTCGTCGATATTTTCTGAAAAATCAACTTTAAGCTTGTTTAAAAAATATGATAAATGTTCTCCAGAAAATATGCTTACATACTGCTCTGGATAGTATGTAGATAGAATTTTCCCCTTAAACATTGGAGAAAGTGAACAGTTCCTAATATCATTGTAATTATGATTGCCGCCGGCAATTATTAAGTTTACTATTTGCTCTTTTATTTTTACAAGTGCCTGATCTGCATCGGTTCCATATTTCCCTTCAGATATTTGATATTTGTTGTCTTTATCGTCTCCTCTGATTCCATAATAAAGACCAAATTTTACAGCTGTTGATCCATGAATGTCACCAAGCTCCATTAGCTCAGTTTCAAGTCTATAACAAAACGTGTCTTGTCTCCCCAAACCAACAACATATTCTTCTTTTTCCATTTCAATAATTTTTTTGATTTTGAAGTCATTAACAAACTTTAATCTCAGTTTTTCAAGATGAATCCCATTATCTTTATTCTGTATAATTATCTTTTCAAATCTTTTGATTTTCGAGTTTATGAATTCGATTGGATCATATGTAATAAGTTTTTCAGCTTCTTCATCAATTACGTCATTGCCGCTTTTGGCGTAGAAATCTTTAGTTGTTACACCTTTTCTTTTCTCGATATTTTTTGGACTTATTGCCGCTCTTGGAACCACCGCGATTTCTCCTAGTGACTTAGTTGCTGACTCAACATTCCAATCTAATATTCTCCACTTAAAATGAACAGGCTTAATTCTTGTGGCATCATGTTCTACATATGCAAGATTACCCAAATAGGTATACAGAGTATTCTTCTCTTTCCTCAAGAATAGATAGATATTATTCTTTTCGTGATCAAAATTTATAAACCCCTGAACTTTACTATTGCTAAAATCCATACTTGGCTGAGTCTGCCAAGTTAAAACTCCGTTTTTAGTAATACTTTCGTCAAAATTATGCGCCCCTTGACTACTCCCTAAGGTAACAAAAAATACGTAGTCACCGCCACTATCTGGCACATTAACTATTCCATGAAGACCCCATGTTCCAGCCTGCGGTGTGAAAACACCAGATGGATCGAAAATACTATGAACATCTTCCCTACTGTATTTTTTGTAGCGCCCTAATTTCATTACTTTCTCCTCTTTCGTTGAATTTTCCAGTTACTTTGTATTCAACTAAGTTTTCTTCTAGCTGTCACCCACCCAGGCACATCTCTATACTACCCCAGAGCTTCTTTACTTAGCAATGGGACACCCTTCCCCTTATCGGGGTATGAGCTGGGCGAGCGGATACATAATGTGGGACTATGGATCACTGTATTCGTTTTGCTAAGCGTATACGAAGGAGCTTTGATCATGGAATATATAGTAACAAGACAATATGGCCCGATAGTCCAGCAAGGGCCACTCAACACGCTACAATATCCACGTCACTTTAAACACATTATTTAATAGATAGAATCAAAGTGCATGATCACCTGTTGAACAAGATTTCTTAATTCAATTTCGCTATTTATTTTTCTTACACTTATATGACCATTTTTACTACATTGATTTTTATATTCTTCCAGTACCTTAGCAAATAAATAACCCCCAGCCCCGCCATTATCTAGAGGTTTTAGCCTTTCAAAAATAATCTTATGTTTCTTTCCTTTATGGAAAGTAAAATGGGTTCCTTCGGAATTTGAATGTTGCTCAAGTCCAAACGATAGCAATATATTCTCAATTTGATTATAATCCAAATAAATGACCCCCAACTTACAGATTCATCCCACACATCAAATTCACATAACTACCCCAGAGCCTCTTTACCAAGCCGGGACACCCTTCCCGATCTGAGAATGAGCGGACTACTGGATGGAGTTATGTCGTACTTGGGTTACAATCATTTATTACTAATGAAAATGAGGAGTAGTAAAGATTATTTCAGTAGTAATACTGACGTACAGAACAACCTTGTAGATTCACCTTTGTTATAGTGCCGAGAGCCTAGGACTCCCGCAACACCCCAAGAAACAATCATATACTATTACCTAACCAACCAACAATTAGATAATGTGTGATCGAGTTCTTAGTATTTAATTAAACCTTTGCAATGCATTGTCCTTCTTCAACTGATTCCATTAGTCCGCGCAACTTAAAGGCGGATATTGGTCTATGACCGTTTTTTTGCATTTTCCCAGCGTTATCCCATGCCAATCGGCCAGGACCATTGAATATTTCCTCTGATAAACCGTTAGGCAAGATCTTTATTACTATTAAGTAATCAGGTTGACTACTTAAACCAATTGATTTTCCTTGTGTAGCTTTAATCTGTACCATTCGCCCATCAACACTTCTAGCATCGTGTTTTTCAAAAGATGCGGGCATTAATGTCAGTCCGTATTGATGTGAGGCCAGAACTTCGCCAATGCTTCCAACTAAGTGACCATCTGGCGTAAAGTGCCTTCCAGGAAAATTCTCTTCGAGTTTATGAATGATAGCATACATCTCTTGTATTAGTTCAGGCATTCTCTCAATATTATTAGTCACCAACTATAAACCTCTTCCTTCATTCATACTCCAAACTTCACAAATAAATTTCCTTTATTACATGTTAAAACCCGTCGACACCTATACATTTAATGATGACCTGCCTAGCTAGCTGGCGGCTGGCTGCTTGCTTATTAGTTCCTTAAAAGCAGCAATAAATTCTTTCTCTACACTGACAAAATCCCTTTGAGAGAAGTCATGTTCCATAGCCTTGTTTGGTGGAGGGTTAAACATCTGAATCTCCATTAATGATTCAAACTCATAGTGAAGTAATGTGTCGTCAACATCTTTTATCTGCTTTTGTTCTCCATCCGATAAATCACCAAGCTCAAACCTATCATAGATTATACTTTGCAGCCTCGCTTCAATAACAGAATACTCAGGCATGTTACGCTTGACTGGCCTTGTTAAATCGGAAATATAACCTTCACTGGCATCATGCAAAAGGCAACCGAGTTGTACCCGTTCAGAATACCCTCGGCTTTTGGCCTCCTGATAGCAATGAATCGAGTGTTGGGCTACCGAATAAAAATGACTGAAATGGCCGTTTGCCCTAGTCATCAGCGACAACGAGTGAGCAATATCCTCTATTTTGATGTCTGCCATTATTGGCTCCATTGGAAAGAACTTAATTTTTGAGTAAGTCAATATGTAATCGGACACTTCTTTACCTCACATTTCAGATTGATTGCAATCAGGTTTATCTAATAATTTTCGCATAACAGATACGTTTCACGTCTGATAACAACCTAGGAGCAATTTCCCGTTTGTATAATGACAGTTCGGTATGCCCCGACTGTGTGCTTGTTTTTAAGCGAGCTGCAGAATTCATATCATTCCAAAATGCCTAAAAGCATTCCTAAGAGCATCTTGTTTTTCTAAAGGACAGGGATTCGTCCTACTAGTTGGTGAATACCTTCTTGCAGACATCTTTGGGTTTAGACCGCACAATTCTTTCATATGGGCAATCCAGCATGATTTTGACATAAAACCGTTATTAAGCTTTACATAGTCTTGTATTTCTTTATAAGTTGCCATAATAAAGTTCTCCTCTCGAGACTGTTTATAAAAAACCCGTCCAGAATACATCAATGAATTTATGATTCTTCATTAGTTGCTAAATACCTCTTTGGTTGAGGGCAATAAAAAAAGACGCTGAATTATTCAGCGTCGAACATAACGACAAAGGATTACTACTTAAATCTAATTCTAGATATTCTACCCCACCCAGAAAATCCCTTAACGTCCCAGAGCTTCTTTACCAAGCCAGTATACCTTCCCCGATCTTGGAATGGGCTGACGACTGGATTAGGGATGTGGTGCTTTGGTCTTTGTCATTCCAATTACATTTAATAGAATAATAAGTATTGGTAAGTACGTTCGAAATTGGCGTTAAGAAGTCTTATCTGTTAACGCCTTCACTATTAGGAGTAGCAACCTTTCACCACTTGCAAGTTCCACGATTTTTGCCTCAATCAGAGGAAAAAGCGAACAACAATATTTCGTAGTCGGGTGCGGAGGTGTAAGCGTAGACCCCACTTTTGGTGAGCTCTACGTTAGATTAACTTAAACATCAATACCTTACGTTTTCAATTGAAAGCTTCTTTCAGAATGTCTAGGTGATAAGTATTGACTTGGCCAAACCTTGGATCAGTAACTTTGCCCATTTGAACACCGTAGTCTCGACTAAGTTTTGACGCTTTTCTCCCTAATAGATTAGCCCGGCTAATATCCACCTTAAAACCACGGAGGCTCGCGTAACCGGCAATCGAGAAAAAATCTTTAGGATGGGTTTCAATTTTGGCAGCAAGTAGCTTGATGGATTCATCTTGTTGTTCCTGCTTTAATTTAATATCTTTCATTGACTGCAACTGAGCAATAAGGACATCTTCTATACTCGTGGGCTTGCTCTCGATGAAAGCAGCCGCTAGAACATCTTTAGCTTTCAATTGATAGCTAATGAGTCGTTCCTGGACTCCAGGATGGTCGATAATGTTGGCATTGATCTTTGCTAACCATAATGGAAGAAAGTCGAGTTCTAGACAGAGAATCTCCTGATTACCGCTTGAAGTGGGGAGATTGATTTTACAAGCACCCCTAGAGAGAACTAAATCACTTTGAATTTTCTGAACCTGAACATCTGATTTACTTTTGTCTAGCCCTATTCCGTTAGCGACCCATTTGACTCCTACTCGGATCTTTCCATCATTGCTCTTGATCACCATAAGTTCAGAACCGTTGAAATCAACTAGTTTTTGTTCCACTGGTATTAGATTGCTCATACCATCCACCCCCACTTTTTAGCTCAAGAAATCTTCAACTTCATATGCCTTAAAGTCATCAACGGCACGGCTGCGCCCTCCGAGTGATCTCCGTCAGTTCTTTAGGCAGCATATATATTTTGTACGTTCCATCGTCATAAAGATAGACTGTAGCCTCTTGTTTGTACAAAACAATTTCTGTCTGCTTTTGTTCATCGTCCCACTTGAAGAGTAGTCTTTCGTTTAGCAAATTTTTCACTCATCATCCATTCCCTCTATTATGCGCAATAAGCGTGTTCGCTTATTACTAACACTATGATTAAAAAAATAGGTTATGTACAATAGCATATTCCCATGGCCTAAAACAAATCGATGTCGTCAATGTCATATACCCTATTTTGGAGAAGATTAAGTCCGCAAAGACGATATTTCATTGCTATATATGATGAATTAAACAAATCAGCCATTTCATAAATTTTAGCATTAATATGAAATGTCAAAGGAATTGGGGTTGTAGGAAGAGTACTCAGCTCGAGCTTTTCAAGGAAGACATTGCGTACAGCTTGTCTTGGCATTAGAAAGGCAGCAGTAGAAGCATTTGCTTGCCACTCAATTATTTCAATTGCAGTCATTGTCTTCTTTTTGCCGACATTTGCGTAAAAATCCTTTTTCGCACATGAATGCATATAGTCGACTTTCCCTCTTGAGAATGACTTTCGATGTAATATCTGATGAAAGCACTCATGTATGACAGTAAAGTTTTCTCGCCCTTTGCTTTGACAATTGACAACCGAATTATCTATTAAAATAGTGTTTTTAGGGACCACAAGTTTTTCCGGCAAGGTTGAGCCATCTGTTTTTGCTCCATCTGGCCAGACCCACCAATAACCGTCATTAAATGCAGTTAAACCTAAAAGTGACTGGTCTGGCGTTAGGTTCTTCCAATCATAAGGCACATCTAGATACTGCTCAATAAAATCATATACATCTAATGTTTTGGGGAGCTCTAACCGTTCTGCGTCAAATTCACGCAAAACGCCCTCAGCCTTCTGCTCTATATTTTCCTGGGAGTATTTGTAATATATCAATACTTCAGAACCTCCTATTTTCTTAATTAATTGCAGTATTATTCCTTGTTCTCTAGCATCTCTATAATTTTTTGCCAGTCTGCATCATCAGCATTGATGTCGCGTGCTTTTCGCAAAGCAAAACGTAACTTTTCATTTCCCATGATGTATTCTGGCAAGTCCGGCGATACTGTGTTCTCTTTTTCTAAAGCAGCCAAATCAAACATCTCATTGGTTTCTTCTTCAGAAAGACAAAGAGCTTCAGCAATTTTGTAAAGTTTCTCCTTGTCAGGCGGATAACGTCTGCCTTTCTCCATATCACTCATATAAGCAGGAGCAATTTTAAGTATTTCAGCGAGTTTTCTGAGATTAATTTCCTTCTCTTTTCTCTTAAGTTCTACAAATTTCCCGAATCTTTCACTCATTACCATTACCCCCTATGTATTATAAAAGCGTGTTCGCTTATTTCTAACACTATTCTATCTGGAATATTTTATTTTGTCAATGGCCTAATTAGAATTTAAATACATTTAAGTTACGAATATTAAATTGATTTATTGAAATTTTTAGAGCTATAATATATTTCGAGGTGAAATTGTTTTAAGTATTAAAAAACATGGATATTCTTTACGATAATGGTATAAAAAGGAAGGATCTGACTGGAATAAGTACTACTTTATTAACCAAGTAAGGCAGAAATGAAAATGGATATATTATGGGGAAATTATGCAATGCTTAAGTTGCAGTAACGAATATTGGGAATATTATATAAACTAACTATTTTTTGTTAAACAGTATCGTATATAATATAGCATAGGAGTGTTTACATGGACGATCAAGTATATAATCAAATTATTACTTTTATTTGGAATATCGCAAACGATTGCTTGGTTCACATATACAACAAGGGCGATTACAGAAAAATTATTTTACCTATGATAGTTATTCGCCGTTTCGATGCGGTGCTCGAGCCGACAAAAAAAGAAGTATTGGAGTTTAAGAAACAACTTGACGAAAATGATGTTTTAGAACAGGATGATGCTATTTGTAACATTATTGGGGAAGCATTCTGCAACAGTTCTCCATACACATTGAAGGACTTGAAAGCAAGAACCAGACAGCAACAGCTTCGTGCAGACTTCAGTTTATATCTTGATGGTTTTAGCAAAAATGTGCAGGAGATTATCGACAAATTCAAATTCAGAAACGAAATCGACACATTGGTGGATAACGACATCCTTGGAATGCTTATAGAAAAGTTTGTTGACCCTCAAATCAACTTGGGCAGTCGCCCAGTTTATTATGATGATGGCAAAACCATCAAATTACCTGCACTCGATAACCATTCAATGGGTACTGCCTTTGAACACCTACTTCTTCGATTTAATGAAGAAAATAATGTAACCGAGGCCGGTGAACATTTCACCCCAAGAGATATCGTTGAACTGATGGCGGACATTGCATTTATTCCAGTTGCCCATAGAATCACCAGCACAACCTACCGCATCTATGACGGTGCCTGCGGTACTGGAGGTATATTAACTGTTGCTGACAATCGTATCCATGAATTAGCTGAAGCAGCTGAGAAAAAGGTTTCGATACATCTCTATGGACAGGAACTTCAGCCAGAAACTTACGCTATTGCCCGAGCTGATATGCTTATTAAAGGTGAAGGTGAACAGTCGGAACATATTTTTTATGGTTCGACCATATCCAACGATGGCTTTTCCAGGGAGACCTATGACTTCATGATTTCTAATCCACCATTTGGGACCCCTTGGAAGAAAGACCTTGAAGCATGGGGCTACAAAGATAAGAAAGAAATCACCGATAGTCGATATATTATAAATTATAGCGGTGACCCCGAATACACCATTGTTCCGAACGTAGGTGACCCACAGATGCTTTTCCTTGCTAACAATGTTAGTAAAATGAAAAAAGACACCCAACTAGGTAGCCGTATTGTTGAAGTACATAGTGGTTCCTCGCTGTTTACCGGTAGTATAGGTGGCGGTGAAAGCAATCTGCGCCGTTATATCATCGAAAACGATTGGTTAGAAGCGATTGTAGCGTTGCCAGAAAAGCTGTTTTACAACACCCCTATCGGCACTTTCCTTTGGATTGTGACAAACAAGAAGCCAAAGGAACGTAAAGGCAAAGTTCAATTGATAGACGCTACCTCATTGAAAGCATCGCTTCGCAAGAACCTTGGCGAGAAAAATTGTGAAATCACATATGATATTCGCAGGCAAATTATGGATATATATATGGCTTTCGATAATGCAAATTCAGAATACAGCAAAGTATTTGATAATATTCAGTTTGCGTATTACTCTGTTGATATTTTAAGACCTTTACGTCTTGCTGTGCATTTGACCGATGAGAACTTTGCTCTATTTAAAAAGAATGTCGATGATAATCCACTTTATAGTGTGTTAGTAGCCGTTAAGGAAATATTGTACCAAGAATCGCTTCTTGACTACAACGACTTTATAACCCAAGTGCAAGTTGTTGCTACAGGGAAAAACGTAAAAATGAATACAAAGCGCGAGAAATTGATTCGCACTTATTTTACTATAGTAGATGAAGCGGCCAAAAAGGTGTACAAAAAACAATATCCAAACGAAGAACCGAATCCCTTGTACGGTAAATTTGACCCAATAGCGGAGGGTTATGCCTCTACTGTTGAATTTGAAAGCGACAAGGACTTGAAGGATAACGAGATAATACCACTCTCCTATGAAGGTGGTATTGACGCCTTTTTCAAAACTGAAATTTTACCATTTACACCCGATGCATGGATCGATGAGGATTCTACTAAAATCGGTTATGAACTTAGCTTTACAAAATATTTTTACAAGCCTGTTCAGCTCCGTGATTTGACAGATATCATTGCTGATATTAAAGGCATAGAAGCAGAAACAGATGGATTACTTGCAGAAATAATTGAGGTTGATTTATGAGCGCAAAATTGACAACTTATGAGAAATATCAACCAACGAATCTTCCTTGGCTTCCTCAAATTCCTGGACACTGGACATTGTTGAGAAATAAAACTGTTTTAAAAGAGTGCAAAACAACCGTTGGTGAGAAATCGTCCGAATATACTTTGTTGTCATTAACTGTTAATGGCGTCATAGTAAGAGATATTGAAAGCGGTAAAGGGAAGTTTCCAAAAGACTTTGGTAATTATAAAGTGGTCGAAAAAGATGATATTATTTTTTGTCTATTCGATCTTGATGAGACACCTAGAACAGTGGGATTATCTCGTTTTGATGGGATGATTACTGGTGCATATGATGTTTTCAAGATTCAGGGAATCATTAAGCGTTATCTTTATTACTACTATCTTTCACTAGATAACGTAAAGGCTCTAAAACCACTTTACACAGGTCTTCGAAAGGTAATAAATGTACCTGTTTTTCTCGGGGCAAAATTACCAGTCCCACCTCACGAAGAACAGGAACAAATTGTTCGTTATCTTGACAGCCAGACTTCTAAAATAAAGAGATTTATTAAAGCAAAAAAGAAACAGATTGCCTTTTTAAAGGAGCAACGAGTAGCCGAGATAAACCATGCTGCCACCAAAGGCGTCAACACTGCTGTGAAAATGAAGCCAAGTTATGTTAATTGGCTTGGGGATATTCCAGAACACTGGGAAGTCGTTCAAAGCAAACGACTATTCACACAAAGAAAAGAAAAAGCACATTCGGATGATGTTCAACTAACAGCTTCACAGAAGTATGGTATTATTGAACAGGGCGAATTTATGAGGCTAGTAGGACGCAGGGTTACAGTTGTGCTAAAAGGCAGCGATATTCTGAAACACGTTGATCTAAATGATTTTTTGTCATTAGCATGCGTAGCTTTCAAGGCGGCTTGGAGCATAGTAAAATTCGGGGATGTATCAGTTCAGCCTATGTTATGATTATTCCAGGAGAACATGTAGAACCTGCATATTTTCGTTGGTTGTTTAAATCTCCTGATTATATCAAAGCACTGCAAAGCACCTCTGATCTTATTCGTGATGGACAAGCGTTGCGTTTCTCCAACTTTGCAGCGATTCCGCTGATAAAGTTCAGCAAAGAAGAACAACTTGAAATAGCAAATTATCTTTCTGATAAGACAACTAAAATCGACGCGCAGATTAAGATGCTTCTAGATGAAATCCAGCTATTGATAGAATACCGCACCAGCCTCATCTCCGAAGTGGTAACCGGCAAGCTAGACATTAGGGGCATTGAGATTGAGGACTTTGTAGAAGAACCAACAGGTCTTGACAATCTTGAGGAAGATGTCGAAGCTGACGATGATTTTGAAGAAGCGGAGGAAGTACTCGATGAAGACCAGTAACACTAAAGAAGATGGATTAGAAAACTTGATTGTTAATTGGCTTGTCAACAACAACAACTTCGAACAAGGTCAAAATGCCGACTTCAACAAAGACTACGCCATAGATGAATTTCGCCTATTTCGCTTCCTCAAGGATACCCAGCCGGTCAAGGTTGCTGAGCTTCATATCTTGGATAGCGAGATTGAGAAGACAAAATTCTTGACCTACTTAAGCGAGAAGCTGCGTACCCTCGGCATCATCGATATTTTCCGGAAGGGTCTGCGCTATAAGCATCTTGTGCTTGATATGTTCTTTGTCATTCCTTCTACAGGAAATGCCAAGGCAGTAGAATTGTTTAAAAAGAATATCTACAGCGTGACCAGACAGCTCATGTATTCCAAGGAAAATGCGAGGTTGGCATTGGATTTCGCAGTTTTTATTAATGGTCTTCCTGTAGCAACTTTTGAACTCAAGAATCAGCTGACCAAGCAGAATGTAGACGATGCTGTTCAACAGTATAAAAAAGACCGTGACCCTAAAGAATTAATTTTCAACTTCAAGCGTTGTATTGTTCATTTCGCAGTAGATGATAACGAAGTAAAAATGTGTACCGAACTAAAAGGCAAAAGTTCGTGGTTCCTACCTTTCAATAAAGGCACCAAGGAAAGTGGCGCAGGTAATCCGCCAAATGAAAATGGTTTAAAGACTGACTATCTATGGAAATATTTTTTGACCAAGGTAAAGATGGCAAACATAATTGAGAACTATACTCAAGTCATAGAAGAAGTAGATGAGGATACAGGCAAAAAATCTTACAAGCAGGTATTCCCAAGATATCATCAGATTTCCGTGGTCGAATCATTGCTCTCAGAAGCGCAGAAAAGCGGCACCGGGCAAAAATTTCTCATTCAGCACAGCGCAGGAAGCGGCAAGTCTAATTCAATAGCATGGCTTGCACACCAGCTCGTGACAATCCAGAATACAAATGGTAATATCTTTGATACGGTTATTGTTGTTACCGACCGTATCAACCTAGATAAGCAGATAAAGAATACCATCAAACAATTTATGCAGGTATCTAGCACAGTTGGTTGGGCAAATGATTCTACCGAACTGAAGAAATTGCTAGCAGAGGGTAAAAAAATCATTATCACCATTGTTCACAAATTCCAGTTTATACTTGATGACATTGAAAGTTTCCATCAGAATAGCAATTTTGCCATTGTCATAGATGAGGCGCATTCCAGCCAAAGCGGTAGTTTGTCTGCGAAGATGAACATTGCCCTGTCCGGAAGCGTCAGTGAGGACGATGATGAATTAGAAGATAAAATCAATACCATCATAGATGGGCGTAAAATGCTGCCGAATGCCAGCTATTTTGCATTCACAGCAACACCAAAAAATAAGACCTTAGAGATTTTCGGCATTCCTTATGTGGTAGATGGAAAAACAAAGCACCGTCCGTATCATACCTATACGATGAAGCAAGCCATCGAAGAAGGTTTTATCAAGGATGTACTGAGATACTATACGCCTGTTCAAAGCTTTTATAAAATAGCAAAGACTGTTGAGAACGATCCGATGTTTGATAAGAAAAAAGCGCAGAAAAAGCTACGTTCTTTCGTAGAGTCCGATAGCTATGCTATCGCTCAAAAGGCAGATATGATGGTTGACCATTTCCACTCAGCGATCATTTCAAAGGGCAAGGTTGGTGGCAAGGCTCGTGCTATGGTCGTTACAAGCAGCATTGCACGCGCCATTGAATATTACTATGCCATCACTAAGAAGTTGGAAGAGCGCAAGAGCCAGTTCAAGGCTATTGTCGCTTTCTCAGGCAGCAAAGAATATGGCGGCAAGCCCTTAAACGAAGTCAGTATTAATGGTTTCCCGAGTGCACAGATTGAAAAAATGTTCAAAAAAGATCCTTATCGTATTTTAGTCGTAGCAGACAAGTTCCAGACCGGCTTTGATGAACCATTGTTGCACACCATGTACGTTGATAAAGTGCTGACAGGTATTAAAGCAGTGCAAACACTGTCTCGCTTAAATCGTGCTATTCCACAGAAGACAGACACGTTTATTCTGGACTTTGCCAATGATACAGAAACCATCAGAAATGCATTCTCGGATTATTATAAGACAACTATCCTTTCAGATGAGACCGATGCAAACAAACTAAACGACCTCATTGTTACAATGGAAGACTTGCAGGTGTATAACCAAAGTCAAATTGACATCCTAGTGACTCTGTATTTGAACGCAGCTGAAAGAGATAAGCTCGATCCAATTCTTGATATTTGTGTAGAAAACTACAAGCACCTTGAATTTGAGGAGCAGATTGAATTTAAGAGTTCTGCAAAAACATTCACAAGAACCTACAATTTCTTGTCTGCTATTCTTCCATACGGCTCAGTGGAATGGGAAAAGCTTACTATCTTTTTAACATTACTCATACCGAAACTACCTTCTCCGAGGGAAAACGATTTGTCCGAAGGAATCCTGGAGGCAGTTGACTTGGAGAGCTACCGTGCTGAAGCCCAGACAATGATGTCCATTGCTCTTGAGGACGAGGATGCAGAAATCGACCCAATTCCGGTTGGAACTGATGTAGGTATCCATGTGCCAGATATGGATTTTTTGAGCAACATTCTTGCATCTTTCCATGAGATGTTTGGAGACAAAGACTGGACTGATACAGAAAAAACCGGTAAGAACATCTCCGAATTACCTGAGATCATAAGACAAGATGAGGCATATCAAAATGCCATAAAAAACTCTGATAGGCAGAATGCTCGTGTTGAAAGTGAACGTGCGCTAAAGAAAGCTGTCATGGATATGATGTCTGTAAATATGGAGATTTTCAAAGCCTACAACAGCGATGCTTCCTTCAAACAATGGCTATCTGATATGGTGTTTAATGCTACTTACAATATGGATGGAGCAAATTCAGCAGGTTCTCATACGTATGCGTAAATAATAGTTTGCAGGTTATTATCAGATTATCTTAAATATCCACTCATATTAAAAAGCAACTGCCTTCCAGCAGATGCTTTTTAATATGAGTGGATATTTACTTTACTTATTCATCCCAACCTCAACCGTAACCTTCTTGCCCTTTTCCCCTACCGAATAATCCTTGTGATATAGCAGTACACTCCAGTTTCGAGAAGGTATTCGCTTGCCTTTCAGCAATAGTTCTTAAACGTTATTCATTTATAATTATCAGACAAGCCTTTTTAGATCTTCTTAAATTGATAGCTAGAAATTATTTATCAGGACAATTGATTATTTATCTGTATTAATTCAGGGGTTAGCCAATCGCTTAGTGGTTTACAGACTAACCTTGAATTGTTATATGCCCAATCCAACTCAATAATTGTATGTCCCAGATAATTCCCACTCCCTGTACTTTCCACCACTAATGCTACGTCCACTACTGATTCTTTATTCAAAGACAACGGAAGAAGTAATGTCATTTTTCCGCCTTTAGGATAATACATTGGAATTGCAGTTTTATAATTCCATGCTACCCTTTTTACTGCTAAATCAATAGCTTCAGAAATTCTGTCTTTAATTCTTTTGAATACTTCTTTATTTATGTCGATCGCTTTTGAAATATTTGACCATATACTTAATCTCTCGTCCCGAATCTGTTTCTTCTGAACATCATCAATTAGTGTCATTATATCGGGGTAGTCGTAACATTGCTTTATCAAAAAATCCATTGGAAGCCTTTGCGTGTTTTCAATTATTATATGTCTATAGTCAGGTCTCGGAGCCTGATCTCTAAGCGACCTGTCTGAATCGATCATATAAACCATATCATTTATACTTCTAAAATATGTAGCAGGTCGTGGTAGAGGATTAAAAAATCTAATCAAGTCTTTTCCTAACTCTTCTTCAGCTTCAACGCAAAAACCTTTAAACCTCCATTCTGATTGACCAGATGGATTTGGCACAAACATGGCATAAATATACTCAAATCTCTCATCCACTAGCCCAGTATTAAAAGCAGCGTAATTATTGGTCTCCATCACTTTACTCTCTCTCCAAAGTTTAGAAAACGTAAATCTTAAATAGTTCCAGAGAATATCATTATTGTTATCCTCACTTCCATAATACCATTTTTCTGGTAAAGCCATATCTCTCAATTTTTGAACGGTTTGTCTCCAATCATTCAAATAGGCCCAAGTCATTAATAATTCACCAGGGTCGGTTGCAATATCAAATTTAATTTCTTTGCCATGAATAATACCAACACAGAACCAAGGTTGTAATCCTTTATTATTATTTGGCTCAAATTTTAGGAATATTGATTCTCCGTTTATTGTAGTAAAGTGAGTATCAAAATATATTTTCGTAGCATTATTAATATCCGATGAGCCGATCTTTTGCCTATCTTTGTAAATTACAAAATCATCTTCTACAGCACTTGAAAAGACAATATTTATATCTTGCTCGGTATTAATAAAGGAATTTTTTAAAGAAGCCAATTCATTAACTTTTTGATAATAACTATTATGAACATGTCCAAAGTCTCTAAACCTTGTGAAATTGTCATTGAACATAGATCCCCCACACCCTTCTTTTATGTAAAGCTTTATTGTCCTTGAATCCTTGACCTCAATTCTACGATTGTGTATTACCATTGCTATGAAACACTACCCAAATGCCAATGCCTCAAATATGCTTTAACCAATAATCTATTACTTTCCACATCTTTCCTTTAACTCCTCCCAGGGTAGCATAAATAATCCAAGAAAAACAAAGAAAGCCAGACCGTTTATAAAAAAAAACGATCTGGCTCAATATGTTCCCACATACACTCTGTCACCCTAAAAAGACAATCACCTTCTCAAACCCGCTCATACCAAGGCTTTCAGTCAAGGCAAATATAGCACTATCAAGCACTCCACGTGCCCTGTCACTACAAAAGAGCTATAATATTATATTCATATTGTCGTAACCAACGAATATCGACAAGCGCCTGGAGGTGCTTCAAACCGAGCTTCTGAAACTAGCCAATACCAAGTCCGATTACGAGCATGTCGCTGATGAGATTTACCGCCTACGCTAAGAGAAACAAAAGGTGCAGCTGGAAAGCGCCGGACGGGACGGGATGAGCTGAAAAAGCGGATTTCTGATATGGTCATATTCCTACGAGAACAGGCCACAGCAATTACGGAATATGACGAGCCGCTTGTCCGATGGTTAATTAAGAAAGTTATCTTTGGGGAAAAATTCACCGTTGTATTCAAGTCAGGATTGACGGTGGGTGTGAATGTATAATGGTAAAAATGGGCAAGGCACCTACGTTGATTAATTACAATGTAGGGTGCCTTGATTCTTTCTGGTATACGGTTAGCTTCCCTAATCTTCCATTGGGGTCGTTGCCTACCGTGACGATATCAAAATACCACCAATTGTGGAAAAAGCAGATTTGATGCTTTCTGACGAAGGATTTGCCCGTTATATTATGTCGCCATCATCAAACGGGTCGCCACATTCCGGGCAGAACTTTGGCGGGCAAGTTTTATCCTCCGGCTCCCAACCGCATTTGGCACATAGGTATTGCGGTAACCCGGCAGGTTTTGCTTTGCCACACTCGGGACAGAATTTGCCTTTGTTCACTGCGCCACAGAAACACGTCCAACCGTTTGTCGCAGTTTCCTCATTGACTACTTCCACCAGCTCGGCATCTATTACAATATCCTCCGAATCAATGACGAAATTATTTGCGGCATCGTATTCGGCAAACTCTTCCGGCGACATATGAGCCATTTTGGACAGATGTTTTTGGAGTTTGTGCGTCATTGGCTTGAATGTAGCTAGTGTAAGAACGCCCGAAATAGCTCCACCGAGTATCGGTATAACTTTGCCTACACTCTTTGCAAATATATCTTTGGTCATTCTTTGCCCCAGAATTGCTGCAATTTTCTTCACAATCGGATAATACCACGTTTTGGTTAGTGCTTGGGCAGCAATCTTTTTTGCAACAGACTTCATTGCTGTTTCACCGAACAGTTTGGTTAGAGCCTTTTTAGCCGCCTCCACGCCTGACATCACACCAATAAACAAGACAAGTTGCGACTCCATCTCAGCGTCAAGATCGGATGATTCAGTAAATATCTCGTCCCAGCCATATATGTACGCAAGTTCCTGCGCAACACGGATAATGTGACCGTAGAACTGCACCAAGTCAGCCGGGATAGAAGCAGCCATAGCAAGCCCGCCCGGTATGCCCGCCACTGTTGATACAGAAGTTACCTTGATGGTTTCTGCATTAATTACATTTTCAGCCAACTTATCCAACTTCTCAATCGGAATGTTGGCGTTAAGAGTTCCCTCCGTGATAGCCTTTTGCAACTGCGCTGGGGTACACAGCTTGCTGAGGTTCTTCGTTAGGAACTCGGTACGGTCGATGCGAACAAGCGGTAGCTTTGCTGCGCCCTCAATGACTGAGGTGAATGATAATTGTTGAGCCATAATAATCTCTCCTTTAATTAAATGTCTTGTGGTTCTTTGCCATTTCGATGTTTCGTGGCACGAAGATAACTTTGCCGTTCGCCGTGCATTATACCGTGTGTAATTCACGCGAGGAAGGAGGTAGTAACGCTGTTCATGCTGATGTACCGAGTCCATTAGGAAAGCCTGCATGAGTCATAACCTTTCATCATTTGCATGTAAGCAGGCTTAAGATATGTAATTTCCAACTTTCGCTGCTCCCTTACAGCTAAGCTCAGATCCCAAATTCAATTTAATAGAATTTTATCATGCCTAACAGGTAGATAATGCAAGCGTTCATTGCCGATAACTCCAGTTACATGCTTGCGAGTGTCTGAGATGCACTGAGCCGTGATCTTGTCTAGTAGAGAATTAAGCTCTGGTTTAGTAAATGCTCTGCTTTCTATGAGTATTTTAGCAATAGCTAACACCTCTTCTTGGGTAAGCCAAGCGCCGACACGCCTTAATAGATAACCATTCTTAAGGCGATCGTATTCGATGGACGCCATAACACTCTCCCCGCGCAGAGCCTCATCTTCTAAATAAACCCGCAAAACATCAATATCACGTTGAATAGCTTTCTCACTCACGGAAAAGTTTGCTGCCGCCTGTTGCTTGTTGACGACAGAACCCTTGTTAAGACTGTCATACAAGGATAGAACCCGGTGAACTTTTACATATGCTTCTTTTTTATCGACTTCTCTACTCCTATCCATACTAGCAAGTCTCTTCAGCTTGTAGTGCAAATCCGATACTGCAGTTATAGTTTACTTTTAGCAATACTCCTGTAGTTCTTCTTTAAAATACATATTTCCTGCATAAAGCGTAATGTTTACCAAATTTAATATTTAATGACATTAAGCGACTCTCAATCTTTTCACATCTAGCCTTTATATTTAAGTTTATGCTTATTTAGACAAAATTCACACCCCTTAGTGATCTACCCATATAAACAGAGTCAGTGCTGAAATGGCTTGCACAAGTCTGCGAGGTATGGTCAGGTCTTTCCTCGAGTACTCTTATTTTTCAGCCCCAACTTAGCCAAACTCTGCTCATCAGCCTGAGCCAGTTCGATACTATTAACATCCATAGTTTTCTCTTTTGCTAAATCAGTATTACAATAAGGGCATAGCCACGATCTGTGCTCACTTGCGCTATATGATGCCTTGCCACAAACTCTACAGTTCTTTCTTAACAAGATAACAACCCCTTCGGCTTTTGTTCTATATTAAGAATATCAAAAAGACATGGACAGAATTTGTCCATGTCTAAATAAATAATATAATAAAATCAGTCTAAGATCCTATGCCGCTATTCATCACTCAAAAGTAACAGATATGGGCGAATGATCACTTAGTCCAGACCACTCTTCATATGAACCAATATCAACGCCATTAATTCTTGCCAATAGGTTCTCCGAGGCAAAACAGTAATCAATGTGATATGGCTTGTCCTTCTTTCGGTACATATATAAAGTGGGTTGAGTCTCTTTCCCTTGCTCCTCACCATTGAATACATGGTAAGTGCTTTTGATTCCTTTTTCTTTGAGATAGTTTACAACATCCGTATGGGTTCCAGCACGTTTGGGACTCTCATTATCCCAGATAACATTACTGTTGAAATCCCCACATATAATAGTCGATTCGTCGAGTAGTGAATCGTAGTATTTCAATGCCAGCCATATTTGAGCTATGTACCTACGAAAAGGGTTCACTCTATCGTTCATCGCCCAAATAGCAAATAAGATAAATTTAGTGAGGCCTTCTACCCTCATTGGGAGTATATATTTGAACTCAGGGTTGTACATTTCATGAACGCTAAGTTTATATTGAGATGAGGAAAAGACGCCTAGACCCTTTGACTGATTTTCACCGATCCATTGTTTATGACCAGATTCAAACAAAGAACTCAGGTTAGAGTATCTATCTAGGTTCTCACACTCGGGAACTACCAAAATATCTGGTTTGTAGGCCAGTATAGAGTCGTACTTCTTCCTGAAAGCCATATTACAATTCCAGGATATGATCTTCATAATGCTACCTCGATTTCGTTAAAATGCCGTTATTTATGGTAATTCAGGACTAATACGATCGCGACTTAGTTGTAGCTATCATTAGGATAGCTCAAAATTAACCCCTTTTCTCAAATAAATGGGCATACTAAACAATGAGAAAGGAAGTGAAAGCAATAATGGAATATGCTATTATTGGCTTTTTTATAGGAGTTTTAGGAACCTGGTATTTGCTGCGGTGTATGCGGGATGACATTCGAAGTGGGAAGTTCTGGCGAGACGAAAATGGCGACTTCCACATGGATAAATAGTAATTATATTACATCTGCCCAATTCATCAGGTCATCTCGAAAGGATGTTCCATAATCTAATTCACTTTCAAATGTCGATGGAACCTCAAGCCGGAGCAGTTTGCTGTGCTGACACTGTCTATCCGGTCGTGCCCGGTTCCACCAGTATACCTAGTGTCTCATGAGCCATCTGTGCTGTCCAGCGGTGCCTGATATTATGCCTCCTCACAACGTCCCCGCTCTTGCCCTTCGGAAATGCTGACGTGTTGGCTTCTGACACCAACAGTACGTGCATATGGCAGCTTTATCTACTTTACTATAATCCATTTTAGATCTATAGTAACAGCTAGAGTCCTATTCTTTGCTGCAATTCGTGCCGTTCCTTAAAACAAAATGCGTTGGTGTGAGAATTTCTATCTTCTCAACCAACGCATTAAATATTTCTTCATCGAACTCTTCCAGTAGTGAATCCCTGCTGTTTATTGTCTCTAGAATTTCGTCAAACCTTTGCTTCAACCCATCCTTTGATTCGATTACCTTATCATACTCCTATCTTTTCTTTCGCACTTTCCCCAGCTCTTCAGATATGGTTTTGTATCCCTCATTATAAACCTCTGGATCGATGTTGTTACTAACCTGAAACCGGATAAGCCTCATTAACTCATTTTTCAATCCTTCTATCCGTTTATCCAAAGCTTCGGTCTCTCGACTATCCGGTTTTAGCAAAATAATCGTTTCAAATTTGCAGTCATATAGAAGGAAAGTTACCCACACTTTCCCCAATCTCCAGATATACATTCCGTACATCCCCCGACATGGATGAGCTTGCACTTACACACTGGGCATTTATCATTCTGGATTAACCAGTCTTCACAGGGTTCCATGCAATAGGTCTTTCTATCGCAATCAGCACATATGTCTTCCATCTTACCCACCCTCGCAGTACGTATATTTAGCCAAACTCTTATTCTTTTATAGCCAGATTTAGTTAGAAAATCAATGAAGACGTTATCTTTAGCCATTTATTTTACCATTTTGTGTCAGGTAACAAGGCCGAGAATATCATGTAATATACTGGAAAGGAGGATGTTCAGATGTTATTTTGTGGTGCAGGTATCGCTATCGTAGTTGTTGCTATTCTTATCCTTATTTCTATGGGCATTGTATTCTAATCCAAGATCTTTTTCCCTATCTCTAACTCTTGCTGCAGTATACCCAGCCCTCCCCTTTTTTGAGGAGGGCTGATTACTTAATGCTCAGATTGGTTAGTTGTCCTAACCTCTCGGTTTTATGTTTGTTGGACAGCTTGTCCGGGTGTGGGTGTATCGGTTGTAACAACCGAAGCACATTGACAGGCTTATCTTCCGTAGAAATGGGCGTTGTGTCGGTTAGTGTATCTGTTACAGAAGAGACTGTTTAAGGTTGTACCACTGGCGTAACATTAATCTGACTCTGAATCCGGATTTGGATTCCACTGAATAGTTGGCTCCGAGAAAACTGCAGCCATAGTTGCCGGGTAGGTTAGTGATGAAACGAACGTCTGCTGTGCAGGATGATCTTGTCGAAACAAGTAAACGTCCAAACGTTGTTCTGATAGCCCCTGGTATCAATATAATACTTTCCAACAGCGGCCCAATCTGTAACCCCTTCATAAGGAGAACGGTGGCGTTAGAATGTTTCGCTCGTTCTTAGGAAGAGTGTCAATTTGGAAGTGATAACGGAACCCAAGCCGAATTCTTCCGACGGTATTCAAGCTATCCTCAACATCAAACGATATAACCATCGTCTTATCATAGGCTGTGGTATTAATAACTGCCTGTACTTCAAACTCTCGATCCGGCCTGGATAAAAACAAGGGTAGTAATTTTACAATGAGCTCGATCTTAGTCTTGGCAGCTGGTGCTGTAGCAGCCTGGGTACTTAATAACGTTAGTGAGACAGCCGCAGGGGTAACTTGCAGCCCGGCGCTTGAAGGTAGCACAATTGAGGCTGCTGTCCTTAATTGTGTTAATGCAACGAACTGGATCGACATACCCACACTCGCCGGGGTGTTGATAGGCACATTTGCATTGAGCGTTTTACAATAGCCCGGAAGTGTAAAGTCAATCAGAAAGGTAAGGTATTGCTCACTAGCACGGTGGGTAGCGCGTTATTGACTGTCCAGGCTTGCATCCCCACAGCCCCGTTTGACGCGGATTGTATATCCACGGTTAGGCTAACGTAGAAGTTAAAGGTCAATTTCGCAGATATTGGTAGGTCTATGGCCCCTGTGCGGACCTCTAGCTGTATCGGGGGTACCAGCGTGACGGTCATCACAACCGAGACCAGGATGGCTTGGATCGGTCCATCAGCCCTAGCCCTACAGGCACAGCCGGGACTAACTCGACGGACATCCTTGGGTTAGTACTTTATTTGCGGAGATGTGGACCATTCAACCGCGATGCTTACCGTCACCTGGGAGCCCTAAGAAGTGCTTATAACAGGTTCCTAGTTGGGTGCAAATCATAAATATACTTAGAGAAGTATACAATTTCCATAAATCATGTACACACGCGACAGACCCGTTGAACCTCTATAAGATCGTTACCTAATATTTAGGGGGTCAATTTCGAAGAAGCTAAACTAGTTCGACCAGTGATTTCTAAAAAGGCAAGAAATGTTAAAGCTGCGGTCGTATTTTAGGTTTTAAAGAAACACAGATTTAATTATATGGAATAATATGGTGGTAGAAAGGGGTGAGGGAATGGGTCATTTGGAAAAATCGAAGGGTTTATACCCTCCGCACATATGGTATCCGTCACAACAATGCCCTATAAATTCACCTTTTGTAGGGGAAGGGAAGGGAGCCATCTACTCTTCTAACCCTTTCTTAAAACCTGGGCATCAGTCAGCGGGACCGACAGAACGGGATATTGCAGTTGCCGATATTTGGCCTTTATTGCCTGCAGCTGTTGGGGCCGCAGCGGCGATTTTATTGCTGCTTATGGTAAACCATAAGCAATGGAAGGATGAGAGCGACAATGGGAGTTCTAAAGGATATCCTGAGCCACAGGATACTCCGGTCGGGTCGGCTGTAGTCGTCATTTATTCAATAATCGCAACTGCAGGTGTATCATACTATGTGTTTAGGGTGTTAACAGCTACCGACGGGCATATGCTTACAGCATTTATTCCGGTGGTCTCGGCCATTACTCTTTTAATGATTTATTTTGCAGTTGCTTATGACCTCGAATATCACATGGTTCCGGGAAGTTTTACGGGAAATCATTTCGGAAATGACATCGTCACTGAATTATTTACGTTCGTCTATTTTAGTGTTACAACCTTTGCTACTGCAAGCATGGGAGACTTCTCGCCAATCAGTAATGCCGCAAGAATTCTAGTAACTCTTGAAGTCATGTTCTTTATATATATCTTTACAATGGGGATTGTCTTTTTTGCCGATTCCTAAGACGTTAGGAATTAAATTAGTCTGGACACTTTACAGATGTCATGTATATATTTATGCGCCTTAAGAATTAACCCTCCAGACCTATTTTCCTGTTATCATTTTATATATGGCGTCCGTCACAGCTTTGGCTTGGTCGGCCTCTTGAATTTTACCGGTCTCTCCCATTTTGAGAGGTTGCATAAAAATATCACCGTTAGGTATAGACGGCATATTCTCAAGTTTCCGAATGTGTTAACACTGAGCCAGCCCCACTGCCTTCCTTGCGCATAAGCAGTTGACCTGCTTACTGCGTCGCCTCGAAGTAGGAATCAATCTTAAATTCTATATAGACCCTGCCCGTCTTTCCTGACCAGTGACCAATTGCATGTCGATGTTCTCTTCACACCGTTTGAAAATCGGGATCATGGTATACATGGCAAATTCAAGACTTTAGTGCTCAATATTGTTGTTAGTGAGTGACCGAGAAGTTGGTTTAAGTGTTGTGGGACCCGGTATATACGGCAGATGTCCTCAGTTTGAAATGATTTACTCTCTAGTAATTGGAGCTCAAGCAGTATTTTTTCGTCCTTGCACCGGGTTCCGTTCCACCGTTTGCAGATCAGCGGGTTTTTAAGTGAATATGCTGATAAGCGACTCAATCTATGAAGACGTATCATCAGAATCTTAACATTATAGCCTCAAACTTTTGAAGGTCTTTTTTTATCCATTGTTAATAAGTTGAATAACGTTATATCCAAAAGGCGAGGCTTAACCCTTGCCTTTAATTTACTTTTTAATGGACTCTAACTTTTTGGCCCGGATAAATTCGATGTGGATTATAGATATGAGGATTTAAACGCCTCAAATGATGGATCAACTTTCCATCTCCTCGCTATTTGTTTTATAGTATGCCACGACGATTTATTACCATTATGTTCCACATTAACCATACTGTGCATATTATGAATTATCTCTTAACTAAGGAGGAAATCGATATGGCATTCGGCGGAGTTGATGGAGCTGCTTGTGGTTGTGGAACAGGACGTGGCTTCGGTGCGGGAATCGCGGCAGTTGTAGTTATAATTCTTCTGCTTATCGCAATGGGAATCGTATTCTAAATTTAGAAAGGTGGAATTTTTAATGTACGGAATGGGTTATGGTGGATTTAGTCATCACCATGGTGTATGCTGCCCTGCTCCCGTTGCCCCTGTCGCCCCGGTTGCTGCATATGGCTATGGTGGCGTCGGCGCAGGAGTCGGTGTAGGAATTATCGCTATTGCAATCCTGATTCTTATCGCTTTAGGTGTGATCTTCTAACAAATACTTTAAAAGGCTATCATCATTATTGGTGGTAGCCAGTTCTATTATAGAAGGAGTTGATCTTATGTTTGGTTTTGGATTTCTTCCCTTTGCTCTAGGTTTAGGTTTAGGGGCTACTATAACAAGACCTCGCTATTACCCATCCGCATATCCCTATGCCTATGCACCATATCCTTACGGATGGTATTAGTATTTGACTATATTGACAATTAGTCAATTATAGAAGCTCAACGCTTTATCACTAACGAAAAATACTTCTAAATATAAACTAAGTAAAGGAGAGCTTAACGCTCTCCCTTTTTGTTTCCATGAAGTCCAGCTACAACAATTCCAATTATGTTTAATAACAGTCTAGGATGCTCCTACCGTGCTTTTTCATCACCCTCACGTCCCTTAAGGCCCCGGTTCCTCATTGGTAAGTGTCCACCCTTCCCAATAATCTAGAGACCAATTTACCCCAAAGCAAAATCGTACTTCTGGATAAAAATCGCAACTATGTTGTAAATACAAAGTAACTAAACGCAAAATTAGCCCACCACATCATCCTAACCACTCTCAACTGGCTTTTTAAATCCCTTTTTGCGGCGTGTATTAAATAGATGCATAGTAAGTCAACTCCGACCACTTCACATAACAGGTACGTTCACTGGGACCATCAATCATATAATCCTTAAAAACGAAGCTATTATTTTGTACAGCTAGTTTACAAAGGTCTATTTCTTTGTATCCTCTAGGATTGTTTTTTATTGTTATGTCCCCCGCAGATACGTTACGAGCAAGTCCAGAATAATGTTTGCAGACACCTGAACCGGAAAAAGTAGTTACTTCACCCTCTGGCTTGACGCAGTACTTGCATAACCCCAGACAACGACACCTAAAAACAGATATGCTAGCGAGGTAACTTTGCATATCTGTCTAATGTACTGCGGTAAGCTGTTTTCCCCTGCAATATCAACCAACTTGTCGTCAGTATATGTTACGATTACTGACTCAGAGTTTTGCTTGTATGCTAACCATAATTCTACAGTATTATCATTCTTTCTTTTTGAATCTTGGATAGCCCAATTCTTTGATGCCATTACACTAACCAACTTTTTCTTATCAGCTCATATACAATTATTCTTGATCAGTTGCTAAATTAGCGTAGGAGGAGTGTTTCAAATCAGCTAATATTTTGCGCTAATTACAAACTTAACCCACCTAGCAGACCACTCAACTACCCCGAGCTTCTTTACTAAGCCGTTTCGCCCTTCCCCGATCTGTGAATGAGCAGGCTACTGGGTATTGTTGTACTTTAGGGCATTATCAGTTTTACATTCTCGCCATGTTTGATTTATAGAATTGCTAAGCACATTCTTTAGCCATTAGTCTATCCTTACATCTTTTCTCTCACACCATGAACATTCAATGGACATGCTGAATAATATACATCAAGAACCTTCTCAGTCTTATGGGATTCTAAATGGGGAGGTGACCAGGAATGCCTATATGGATATTTGGTATATTGGGATTATTAGGGATTTTAGTTGCATTATTGGTATTGATTTCTTTATGGTTCATCGCTGCATCTGCAGCAGCTTAATGTTTTTGCCTAGGTTAAATGCCTAGGCTTTACATTGTGACCGAACCGATAAATTTCTACTAAACTCAAATTCTATAGAGTCATTCCATTTAGAAAATCACTTAACTTCAGCAGTTCCTCTTTAACTTAGCCGGGGCACCCTTCCCTAATCAGGGATTGATCAGGCGATCATTCTCCAAATCTTCATCTATCATTCCAACTGACGTCGTGTTTGTGCTGGTGGATAGACGGACAAATTCACAATCCGATAAACTGCCGCAATATCACTTTTTCGATTACTAGGGACTGCTATAGCGAGACCTCGCTATTACCCATCTTCGTTTCCCTATGCCTATGCACCGTATCCTTACGGATGGTATTAGTATTGACCATTTAGTCAAATATTCAAGCTCAGCGATTTAGCAGTTATCCTAAAAAACACCTTCTATGAAATATACTAAGGAGAGCTTAACGCTCTCCCTTTTTGTTTCCCTAAAGTCCAGCTACAACAATTCCCATTACGCATAATAACAGTTTGGGATGCTCCTACCGTGCTTTTTCACCACCCACACATCCCTTAACGTCCCCGGTTCCTCATTGGTAAGTGTCCACCCTTCCCAATAATCTAGAGACTAATTTACCTCGGAGCAAAATCGTACTTCTGGATAAAAATCGCAACTATGTTGTAAATACAAAGTAAACTAAACGCAAAATTGGCCCACCACAGCACCCTTATCACGCTCAACTGACTTTTTAAATTCCTTTTTGCTACATAATTGACAAGATGCAAAGTAAGCCAACTGCAACCAGCTTGAAATAATGCAGAGCGTTATGGCCGACAAAGTAATTTGCTATTGAACCTTCCGCAGCTCCATAACTTATTGCTTACATGTTTGTAAGGTAATCAACTATGTTTAACCCTTCATTCTCATTTTGAATTTACCAACAGACTAACTTCGTGTTTTATTATTGGCAAACATTCTGTTTTGACTCGCCAAGTTTCAAACCGATCAATACCCCTAACTCCTGGAATCAATCTGAGGAAAAACAAGGTTGTTGATTTTTCGCTAAGTATTCTCTACAATTTTACCCCTATATCCCCACGCGATTGTCCGACTAATTACGCTCAACTCTTGAAGGCTACAAAGAACCTTATCCTTTGGTTTCAAGACATAACTCTATTGCCGATATACAACTAAGCAATAATTTTGCAGTTTGAGGCTCTATCATTTTACTCACCATGTTTACAATTAAACAGAAACTCTTTAATTCCCGCTATATCGTATGAATGTTTACAGTTAGCATCATTATCGTCAGTCTACATTACTAAAATCACGCCATAGATGTCACCCAGAAGGTCATAGATGAGAACTTTTGCCGAACGTTGAATTAAGATGATCGATATAAATTGGAATAACGGCTCATTTTATTCTGCTTATTCAGATGATTAGGGAAAACCATTAATCCAAAAAACGGTACTGTCAAGAGTTTTTCGCAAATTTGTTTCCGCTTGGTATGATGGCAAGGCTTATCTCCCGTTGTGCTGCTGCTATCATTAAGGACCTATCTCTTTTTTAAACATTATGGAACAATACACCCAAGATTTTAAGGCCTTTTGTTGCTCGTCCAAGTTCTTTTATTTCATACGGTATTTCTATATAGTCGCATTGTCGCCTTTCACATGCACAATATACGGGCCTTTAGAAACCAATAGCCAGAGGAATAAACTTAAAAGTCCGAAAATCGAGTTTAAAGCTCCCAGAACCCATATCCGATTATCCCAGTTAAAGGAAATAAGCATCATTCCCACACTTCCCATAACAGTAATAGAGCTAATCATCAAGGAAGAGGCTGATCCCGTATCCTCCTTTTGCTGTTCAAGCATTAGATTGGCACTGGGCGGACTGATGACACTTCCTGCCAATGTGGACGGAAGCAACGAAACTGCAAACCAGCAAGGGCTTAGATTTCCAAAAATGCAGATAAGCAACCCGCTTAGGGAAAGTACCAAGTAACATACACTTATGATTGTATTACTTTTAATTCGCCTGAAAATCCTCATATAGACCATAGGGCCTAAGACCATGAACACAGCACACCACGGCCGTCAGTGAATATTGGTTCGTGCGGATAACTTCAGGAGCCTTACGAAGAATATCAAAGCTCGCCTGAATAATCGGTTTCCCTATGACGTTTTTCAACTCATCCAGAGTACGGTCCCAGTCTCCACGTTCGTCATCTAAAGTCGGTTTATTGCAGTTATACCAAGGTTTGGGAGTATCTTAATCTCCATGATGCCCTCCAGATATTCAATTACATTTTGAACAGTATCAAAGCTACATACGAAACGGTATTTTGACCGTTATTGTAAGAAATTCCGTAGGCTTTTACTAGACTCATTACGTCAATTCCATAGGCTTCAACGGATGATACGGCTTTATCCAAAAAATAGCACTCTTTCCCAACTAAATGAGCGCATTTCTTGCAATACATGCAAGGTCCTGCACTTAAGGGGAGAATCTCTCTAAAGACATCGTTATTCTCCACATGTTCAAGGATTTTTCTAAATATTTTTTCGTGATTGGCTTGTCCCTCTTGCATTCCTTCCCAATCAAACGAATCCTCTAGCTGATGGACAGTCTGAAATAAAAGGCCTCGGTCAAATTCCAAGGCCCGCTTGATCAAATCACTGATCGGTCCGACCGTAGGTGGGCACATCCAGTTCTTATCGTATGAGCCACATGAATTCTCTTCACAGAGCTTTCTAAAATCTTCACTGAAAGGAATTTTTTCAACTTCAACGAGCGATGCATGAGTCGCGTTTAGAGCCAGGGCTTCCTTGACAAAATCGTTTAGAACCGTTTCCATATCGATCGCCCCTAATTTGTAAGATATTGCATTTGTGATAAGTTCAACCTTGCACCATTTTCGCAGTCCACTAATTCTAAATTAGAAATAGTGGACTGCTTTCAAAAAGACGATGGCTAACCAAGAATTCAGAACATTTCTTTACTAATTTTATCGATTTCTTCACTTGTCGTCTCATAAACACCCGGGAAAGAAGAGAGATTCAAACCCTGGCTTAAATTAGGAACGTAGTATAATTTTCCACATCGTTTGCAGGCTATTGCAATATATTTAGCAATTTCTTCGCGTGACCAGGCAGGATGATCAACTACGCCACTGTCGATATCTCCCATGAAGGAGATTTTACCGCCATATTGTCTGATCAGTTCGGGAATATTGTTGGTTGTCATCGCGCCTTGCCAAATATCAATACCCATTTCGATCATAAAAGGAACTAGGTTAGCAGCATAGGAATCACTGTGGTGAACGATCAATTCGACACCATTGGCTTTATAAAAACCATATATTTTTTTGTAAGCCGGCAAGAAAAATTCTTTAAACATGTCAGGCGAGATGAATGAGGATTTCTGGCTGCCCCAGTCGTCATGATGGAAAAGGGCATCCGGATGAATTCTTTCAATCAAAACTTTGGCATAATCGAGCTCACGTTGGGTAAGGGCGTCAACGAATTCATGCATGGCTTCCGGCTCTTCATAAAGAGCCATTAAGGCATCTTCCATACTCATCAGGTGATGCGTCATTTCAAAAATGCCGGGTGCAACGAAGGCTGTGACAAATTCCTCGTTACGATCAACAGCATTGGCATGGGCGATCGCTGGAGCCCAGGCTTCATCAGACGTCGCTATCGGAGGTATTTTCACGTATTTCTTCCATTCGGTGATATCTTTTAAAACCTTGTTGCCATCTTGATGCACAGGGAACATACCAATTTGACCTTCTGGCCAGTTCCACGTAATACCCCATTGATCTTTCCATCTCTGACCATAATTAAACTCTAGGCCTAAGGGTGCTTCCAAGATGATATTCATAAACTCATATTGATTGACAAACCGATCTGGATTTCCACCTTTAATGGTTTCCATTAAATTCTGTCTCTTCGTTAACATCAATTACGACCTCCTTCTATTTACTCCTCGCTTTGCACATTTAACCCTAAAAGGATTATGCATTTACCAATTCTTTGGCTTTTACTGCAGCACTCCCGGCATCGGGAGCGAATCCGTCTGCTCCCATTTCATCCGCCATCTCCTGGGTTATAGGCGCACCGCCGACAATGACCTTGAACCCTGTTAATCCACTGGTTTTGAGCGCTTGAACAGTTTCCTTCATTGCCGACATTGTTGTAGTCAGAAGGCCTGAGCAGGCCACTAAGTTTACATTGTTATTTTCTTTAATAGCACTAATAAATTTCTCTGTTGAAACGTCTACGCCAAGGTCGATCATTTTAAACCCAACACTTTCAAGCATCATGGTAACAAGATTTTTACCAATATCATGAAGATCGCCTTGCACTGTACCGATAACACAGGTGCCTAAAGAAGATGTGCTCGTACCCGTGAGAAGAGGTTTAAGCACGTCGACACCCTTGGACATTGCTTTAGCAGCCATCAGCATTTCAGGTACGAAAACTTCTCCTTTGGAAAATTTGTCACCAACAATACCCATAGAGTCAATCATGGCTTGGAGTATATCTCCCGCTGCGTTCCCTTCGTCAAGTGCTTCCTGTACCAAACCTGGAACGAGTTTAGCTTTTCCTGCCTCTAGCTTTGCTTTTACTTCTTCAATCTTTGTCATGTTGAATTCCTCCTTGTGATTTTGTTCTATTATTTTTGAGGACCAAATTTATCTTCCCGGTAAGCTCCGATGTATTCCATGCAGTATTCATCCTGTCCTAAGAGCGCTTCAGTGGCATAGATCATGCCCATCATATCTCTGTTTAGTGGGTTGATAATCGCACTGTCCATCCCTGCGTTCATTCCCAGTACGATGAAGGCCTGATTAACGAGTTTTCTAGTAGGGAGATTATAGGAAATATTGCTTGCTCCTCCAGTTATATGAATTTTCGGATATTGTTTTTTGATTTCTTTAGTTACCGCTACAACCGTGTTTATTCCATCTTCCGAAGTACACAGCATCTGAACTAAGGGATCAATATGCAAACGAGATGGATCAATGTTACTTTCTTTGGCCTTTTTCATAATTCCAGCAAAAACTTCCAAACGTTTTTCTGCATTCTGGGGAATTCCAGTGTCATCGCATAAGAGGGCGACACATTCCCATTGCGTATCAGCTATTATTGGAAAGATGACTTCAATCTTATCTCCTTCCAAGGAGACCGAATTGATAAGACCGGGTTTATTGCAGAATTTAATTGCTTCTGCACAGATCCGTACATTTGGACTGTCAATAGCAATGGGTGTATCTGTAACCTCTTGTACCAGATCAATAAGCCACTTCATGGTTTCCAGTTCAATGCTGTCTTCTACTGAGGCACACACATCAATGAAGGCAGCACCTGCCTCTGATTGAGCTTTAGCAAGATTTCTAATGAAATCTGCATCCTTTGAAGCAATTGCTTTTGCTACGGAAGGAATTGTTCCGTTGACTTTTTCACCAATAATTATCAAAACCGTCAACTCCCTTTTGAATTTTAGCTGATATTTTTGAAAATCGATAGCGTATCATACAGCTTATTTCATGCTAAAATACAAGTAACAAAATTTTATCCCCTTTCCTTTTCAGAATAGCAACTTAACTGTATATATGAATATTCGATTTTTTTAAAATACTACCTTTGGTCAATTTGACAAAAAATACGGTGTATACAGTATGTGATGCACTATGTCTTGGACAAGGAGGTCTTTATGGAACAGAATTTGCATTTCTCTCAAATTTCCTTGAGGTTATTCAAAACGCTTAGCGAGGCATCAGGCCTGCAAGCCCTTGTCGATCTAGGGTACGAAATTCTAGGCAACCCGTTTACGATAACCGACCATAGTGTAAAAGTTCTTGCTTCAACTGGTGAAACCAAAGTAACCGATGACCCAGTCTGGAACGAGCTTAAAATGAATAATCACTTTATCTTTCAGACCTATTCGTATTATGTGAGGAATAGTTTGTTTAACGAGATAACAAGGAATGAAGCTCCATTTTACTGGTCGGATCCTTACTGTAAATATCGCAGACTGATCGGGAAGATACGTATTAACAAAAGAGATGTTGCCATCCTGGTGGCATGCGCCCATAACCGGGATTTTAAAGAAAGAGATGAGGAATTGGTCTCTCTGCTTTGTGATGCCTTTTCAATCGAGTTACAAAAAACTAAATATATTGATTTCTCTCAGGTACTGATGCATCAAAACTTTTTGTACGATTTGCTTAATGGGATGTACGAAGACGAACGATTAATCGTCGAACGTCTGAAGATCTTAGGTTTAAAGTTTAAACGCAAACTGTTTGTAATAAATATTGATATCCAGAACTTAGATCGATCAAAATCTACCCTTCCTTACATGAGGGATGAAGTTGAGAATAAATTAGTTAACGCGAAAGCAATCGTCTATAATCAAAACGTTGTAGTACTTGCCAGTTGTGAAAATGACAGGCATTTTCAAGAGATTGAATTGAAGAACTTAAAAGAATTCATTCATAACAATAATCTGCGAGCTGGAATCAGTCGCCCGTTTTTAAAATTAACGGATGTAAAGGAACATTACCTTGAATCAACCGAGGCAATAAAGTTAGGAAATCTGATGAATAAGAAGCAGAGTTTTTACAAATACGAAGATTACCTTATTTTCGATTTAATAAATAGCTATTCCGATACCCAAAAATGGAAAAAGTTTATTCATCAATCCTTAATTAGACTGATTGAATATGATAAGGAAAACGGCACAGATTATTTCCGCAGCTTTTACACCTATTTGTGCAATTTTAAAAATGTTAAAGATTCAGCGACTATTTTGAATATCCATCGAAACACCTTGTTTCATAGGATGGAAAAAATAGAAAGTCTTTTAGATGTTGATTTAAATGACGGTGATGTATTATTTCAACTTTATCTATCCTATAAAATCCTGGAATTTCTCAAAATCGCCTTGCCCTGAAAGTAATACAAAGAGCGCCAATCAGTCTGTAAATCTGATTTGGCGCCCTTTTTTGTTTTTCCAACTAACCGAAAAACCAGTTTTGCGAAACTCATTGTTCTTTAGCATGAAATTCAGTTCATTAAAACTTTTAATTCTTAGCAAAAAACCAAAAAGTACAGGCAAAATTACTTGACCTGTGCTATATGTTGGGTAACTCTTCCGTCAGACAATTTATTCAAACCACGTTCGATGTGGTAAACATTCCTCATATAGTTTACTAATTTTGCAAAATAGTTCGTTCTCATTTCATCCTCTTTTCCTTAACCATTTTACTACTTTTTGAATGGATAAGGTGTGACATGTCTCACACCGTTTTGAGTCACTAACCAATACCTTTAAATCTCAAAGGATGGGGTAAAAAAAATGTCTCCCCACTCTATCCCATAAGTCCAAAGAAATATATCACTTATTACCGAAACCACAATATATAGTGATGATATGAGTGGGTTTACGCATTATCTTGTGGTGTCTTTTCTATCGAGCCGAACCGTGTCTCAACGTGCCGTGGTCACAGCAATATGACTATAAAAAAATATGTTTCCTCAATCAAGGGTATACTCCTTTTTTTGTCTAAGGAAACATATCTGATATTCATTTCAACCCAGTAATATCAATACTTTGAAGTTTATTAATTTACTCGATATAGCACTATTATCGTCTCCACGTGCCCTGTCACCCCAAAAGAGCTATATTTCTTATAGTATTATTACCAGTGACCAGGGTGGATCGGTCATTGCCTTTTTCTCACCAGTAGGGACTCGTCTCATATTAGTATGTATTTAAATTGAACACACAGACCTCGGCCAATGCGGCTTCCCCGTTCCTTATCTTTACCGGCTTAAAGCGTAAAGAAATGGGAGTTTCAATAATTATATAAGATGCATATTATATTTAAAAAAGGAGTTAACATGGAAACAAACTTTAAAATACGAAAAGCCGTTATTCCCGCCGCAGGTTTAGGAACTCGTTTTCTACCTTTTACCAAATCTCAGCCAAAGGAAATGTTGCCAATCATCGATAAACCAACGATTCAGTTCATTATTGAAGAAGCTGTAAATTCAGGAATTGATAGCATTATTATTATCACTGGTCGAAATAAACGAGCTATAGAAGATCATTTTGATTATTCAATTGAGCTAGAGACATTTTTGAAAAATACTGGGAAGCAGGATCTTTTAGATATCGTTCAAGATATTTCCAAATTGGCAGATATTCACTACATTCGTCAAAAGGAAGCACTAGGTTTAGGTCATGCTATCTATACTGCTCGTAAGTTCATTGGAAACGAGCCCTTCGCAGTGCTCCTAGGTGATGACGTGATTTACTCTGAGATACCCTGTCTGAAACAAATGATTACTGTATATGAACAATACGGTACTCCAGTTCTAGGGGTTCAACAGGTTTCGCAGGAAGACGTTTCTAAATATGGTATTGTTGATGGGGAAGTAAAATGTGATCGAATTTATAAAGCTCGGAATCTCATTGAAAAACCTAACCCAAAGGACGCTCCTGCTACACGTTTAGCGATCATGGGGCGATATATAATTAGTCCTGACATCTTTGACATTTTAGAAAACCTTACACCTGGAAAAGGCGGAGAAATACAACTGACCGACGGTTTGCGAGAACTTAGTAAAAAGCACGATATTCTTGCCTATGATTTTAAAGGTCGTCGGTATGATGTAGGCGATAAATTTGGTTTTCTCCAGGCAAATATTGAGTACGGGCTACGAAGCAAGGAATTCTCTGACACGCTTATGCAATATTTAAGAGAGTTAGTCTTTCGATCCTAGCTTATTGAGCACTTTGAGTCGCAATAAAATAATCGAGAGGAATGGCCCAGTAAAGAGCCATTCCTCTCGATTATTTTATTTCACTATATCGTGTAATCTATCCCGACTTAATAGATAGAGGGTTAGTGACTATTAATTACATTAACCCTACGTTCAGATGGGCTAGTTACTAAAGTGCTTTATAGTTGTCTTTCTATCCTATCTCTACCTCATCATTCGTCGTCATCGTCATCGTCATCATCTTCGTCATCTTCGTCTATCTCTTCGACTTCCTCTTCAATTATTTTATTAACAAAATCGAATTTCAAGACTTGACCGTCCGCAAACTTTACCTTTACCTTATCTAGCTCTTTTTCATTGGCCAGTGTACTTTGAACCTGTTGTAATAATTCATCTTTGTTCATATTCTTTCCACCTTTCTGTAATTTATAAACTTTAAAAAAACTTGTTCATAAGATAATTGGAAGGACTTGCTAGTTCATTATATGATTTATCTAAGCCATTAGTGCCTTCCTTTTTCATAGCATTTGTACAAAATCATTGATTTGGGAGGTTAGGCCGTTTTTTAAGGTAATTACTGGATTATAATCAAGAAGTTGTTGTGCTTTCGTTATATCAGCCAACGTATCCCGTGGTTCTCCTTTGAGGCCTTCCGTAAATTCTAAAGTTGCCTTTCTACCGATTAGCTCTTCCAGCTGCGTAATAACGTCTAAGACGGATGCACGTTCTCTGCCACCGAGATTAATCGTTTCTCCAATCACATTCTCTGCTTTTAGGACTGCAACAGTTCCTTCTACGCAATCCCTAATAAAGGTAAAATCACGTGTCTGCGATCCATCACCATATATTTGAAGGGGTTCGTCATTTAGGATACCTTTGATGAATCGATGAAACGCCATATCTGAACGTTGTCTCGGTCCATACACGGTAAAATATCTTAAAATGACAATTGGTATATTATAGCTTGTTTGGTAAACCTTGCACAGATATTCAGCAGTTAGCTTACTCACTCCGTATGGTGAAAGTGGAGTTGGAATGGAATCCTCTGTTACTTTTCCCACTTTTTCGCCATAAACCGAAGATGTCGAAATATAGATGAACTTTTTGAGAGGGAATTTACGCACTGCTTCTAATAGTAGCTGAGTAACTACGATGTTATGGTCAACATAGGCTTGAAAGTCGGTTCCCCAGCTCGTGCGCACACCGGGCATAGCCGCTAAATGATAGACAACTTGAACGCCGCCCAATAGGCTCTCCAAATCGGCTCGACGGAGATCAATTTCATGAAATTGAAAATGAGGATGCGTAAGCAACCGTCTAAGATTCCTCTGTTTCGTCTGATTAAGAGAAGGATTGATAAACCCATCGACTCCGATGACATCGCAATCGCTGATTTGCAGCAATCGTTCACAAAGATGTGAGCCAATAAAACCAGCGGCCCCAGTCACTAATATTTTCATCGTTTACCAACTCCCAAGTAAAGTAATCCTTGTTTCCTAACAATTTTTCCATCAATACAATTTCTAGCATCAAGAATGATTGAACCCTTCATCCTTGATTTTACTTCTAACCAATTGCATTTGAGAAATTGATCCCATTCTGTAGCAATAATCAGAGCATCTGAATTGCAAACCGATTCGTACTGATCAAGATAGGAAGAAACACCTGAAAATTCAAGTTGCACCATTGGATCATAAGTGTGAACATAACAACCCTTTTGGACAAGTTGCTTAATAAGACGAATGGCTGGAGAGAAACGTTGATCATCCGTACCGGGTTTAAAGGTTACACCCCAAACCGTGATCTGTTTACCGAGCAGTTCAGGAAGTACCGTACTTAGTTTATTCAAGTAGAGTTCAATTTGAGTATGATTGATCTCCATGACTGCATCGAGAAGCTTTGTCTCCGTTTTTTGGCTTATTGCTGAATGTTTAAGAGAACTTAAATCTTTGGGTAGACATGACCCGCCAAAACCTAGTCCTGCATTTAAGAAATGCCGACCAATTCGCGGGTCCGTCCCCAACCCTCTGGCAAGGTCGTTATACTCCACCTCATAAGCATCACATATACGAGCCATTTCATTAGAGAACGAGATTTTCGTGGCTAGAAAGGCATTACTAGCATATTTAATCAGTTCTGCTCCTGTTAAACTGGTAAAGATATAGGGAGCCCTTCCTCTTTTATAGAGATTTTTCAGGACTTTGACGGGCCGATCTGTCTTTGTGCCAAAAACTAATTTATTGGGATGATAAATATCCCATAATGCGGATCCTTCCCGTAAAAATTCAGGATTAGATACGATATCAAAAAAATCGTCTGCTATGCCCATTTCGACTAACGTTTGGTGAATCCATTCATTAGTTCCTGGCGGGACAGTACTCTTTGTAATTATGATTTTATAATCACTGATCGTTGAAGCAATGATTTTAACAACATGGTTAATAAAACTTAGATCGCAACTTCCATCTTCCTTAGATGGTGTGCCAACGGCAATTAGAATAATTGGATAATCTCTAATGCTCTCTTCCACATAAGATGAAAAATGAAGTCTCTTTTCTTTGCAATTTTTTTCAATCATTTCTTCTAATCCCGGTTCATATATGGGTACCTTACCTTGATGAAGACTATCGATTTTTGATTGTTCTATATCTACACATTGAACGTCATGTCCAAAATCCGCTAAAGCTGTTGCTGTTGTAAGCCCTACATAACCGGCACCTACTACGCATATTCTCATAAATCAGCCACCCACTTACAATCCATATTTTGTAATTTTATGTATTATATTCATGCAACCGTATAGGGGGTTACAAATTTAAGCATGGTCATTGACGCATGCACTGATTCCATAATCAATAAAGCAGAATAGATTATATTAATAGTTGATAATGGTGGAGGGGAAGATGTGGAAGACTATCTAATTCAACCGTGGGATAGCTACGATCAGCAACCAGGTATTAATTTGGATATGTGGGTACCTCCAGAAATTGATGAATTAGCACAGCGGGTAATCACATACTACGACATGGAAGTCCATGAAAGAATATTAATCACCTCAAAGCCGGATAAAGGTGGGGCTATCTGGAAAATCGAAACCGATAAAGGGCCTCGCAGTTTGAAGGTTCTACACCGCAAGCCGATTAGAAGTCTCTTCAGCGTAGGGGCACAAGACTACATTGTAAAACAAGGAGGAAGGGTCCCAGAATTAAAAAAGACCAAGGAAGGCGCCCTCTATGTCGAAGGGGGTGGAAAGTTATGGATTGTCACAGATTGGATTGAAACCCTCACTCCAGCAAGTAAGGATCTAGAGGGTGCTCAGGCTTTATGTTACGGATTGGGGGAGTTCCATAGGCATTCCCAGGGGTATATTCCACCAGCAAGTTCCAAAAGAGCTTCTAGATTATATCGTTGGCCCGCTTATTATCAGAAAATTATTAAGAAAATTGGCTGGTTTCGCCAGATCTCCAAGGCTTACAACGATCTTCCAAGTAGTCAAACCCTTCTATCTCATGTCGAGATATTTGAGCGACAGGCGCTTGATGCATTGTCCCTTCTTGAGCAATCATCTTATGCTCATATGGTTTCGATGGGTGAAGAGCACTGGGGACTTGTTCACCAAGATTACGGATGGTCGAATGGACAACTTGGCTCTGGCGGTCTGTGGGTAATCGATTTAGATGGGGTGGCCTACGATTTACCGATTCGGGATCTGCGAAAGCTTATTTCGAGCACGATGGACGACTTGGGGCAGTGGGATGTTACTTGGATTCAGGGTATGATCGATGCCTACCATCAGGCAAATCCACTCGATGTAGAAACTTACGAGATACTATTAAACGATCTGGCATTTCCCAATGAATTCTATAAACACATTAAAGAGATGCTATTAGATCCTATTAGCTTTATTAATAATGAATTAGAACAAATTATTCAGCGTCTTACGCTCTTAGAAAGAACAAAGGGGTTGGCATTAGCTGAACTACAACTTGACAAGCATAAATACCAAACGGGTAACTATGCTTCAAGACCTGATATTGATCCAGAAACTCTTCAATTGATGCAAATAAAGGCAACGACAGATAACACCACATTACCCAGACTACTCAACAATGAAGATACCCTCTTAAATTCAGATGAAATTCGAGAAGATTATTTTCTTCAAAAGCATAAGCTTCTTATGGAAATGAATCGTCTTGCGAACAAAGGTGGTCTTACAGAAAATAACTTCTTACAAAAGAACGAATACCCTAAATTGAAGGTACTAATGATCTGTACGGAAAAGTTACCAATCCCGCCTGTACGTGGTGGAGCTATTCAAACCTATATCGAAGGAATTTCAGGAATTCTAAGTCAACAACATGACTTAACGATCTTAGGAACGACAGACCCTTCATTACCTCTTGAAGAATATAGAAATAATATTCAGTATGTTAGAATAGATAGCGAACAAGCGTTTGAGATTTATGCTAAAAAGGTTGTTGATTTCCTTAAGACTAACCGTTTCGATCTTATTCATGCATTTAATCGACCTCGGCTTATTCCATTAATCCGTGACATCGCTCCACATTCAAGAATAATTTTAAGTATGCATAACGATATGTTTGGTACTAATAAGATTCACCCAAAAGATGCACTAACCGCAATAGCTGAAGTAGAACAGATCGTTACAGTCAGTGATTATGTTGGAAATACCATCAGCAGTCTATATCCTTTAGCGGCTTCGAAAGTCCACACGATTTATTCGGGAGTAACTCTAGATACTTTTGTTCCTTGGAGAAATTCTAAAGAAGCGACACAGATTCGTCGAAAACTTCGGAAAGACTTTAATCTAGAAGACAAAACGGTTATTTTGTTTGTTGGACGATTAACCCCCAAAAAGGGAACAGATTTACTAATTCATGCGCTCAATGAGATTCAATCATATGATTCGAATATTGCCCTGGTGATCGTGGGCGGAACATGGTACAGTGTCGACAAAGTAACCGATTATGTGGCCTATGTTCGCGCACTAGCGGAGAGAGCTTCTTTTCCTGTGATCACGACCGGTTATGTATCTGCTGATCTTATTCATCAGTGGTTTTGGGCGGGAGATATCTTCGTGTGCCCTTCTCAGTGGCAAGAACCGCTAGCTCGTGTCCATTATGAAGCCATGGCTGCAAGTTTGCCCTTTCTTACGACGGCGAGAGGCGGTAATCCAGAAATTGTAATCAATCAAAATGGGTTAATCGTCGATAGCCCCGAGGACTCCATTGAATTTGCCGAGAAGCTAAAAATTCTCCTATCCGATCCCGAACTCTGTCAGAGAATGGGCCAGACTGGTAGGCGACTAGCGGAAGAACGATTCAGTTGGGAGCGGGTAGCACACGAGGTCTTAGAAGCATGGAATCCTAGATTCAATCAATAAGCGAATATTGAGACCGAGAGTGCTGCTAGGGATTTAGATAAATTTGAAGGTTCAAGTAAGGTTCAAGTTTCGGGCAAGGGTAAAAAATCCATAAATATTAAGAAAAGTCAAATGGTGGATAAAAAAATAAGTTTTAGACCCAAACCAAATCAACTTTTACTCCACTCTTCAACTCAAAAACAAAGTGCGTTGGTGTGAGAATTTCTGGTATGCTACCCCCAGATAGGACAGTGAAATAAAAAACTGTTCAGTCTGGGGGTAATTATGTCACAACAGAGAAAAATTCCAGTAGATGA
>NZ_SPQR01000015.1 GCF_004766055.1 Desulfosporosinus sp. Sb-LF
GATAATTCCTCCCTCAAATAGTCTTGAGGTGATTATCTCAATTCCTAATGTCTATTGGTATGTGCAGAATTTTTGACAATTACGTAATAAAAAAGACAAATTTAATGCCTAGATAGGCTGCCACTTGCCCACCTAATACAGAACCTCCAAATACACCCAGATACCCTGCCGACATGATAAAGCCAAAAACTCTGCCGGTTAGAGCATCCGGTGTAATTTTCTTAACAAGGGTATTAACAGAAGGGTTCAACCCAGCTATCGCTAATCCCAATAAAAAGCGCAGCCCTATCAATTGCCATGGATTCTTCACAAAGGCTTGTGGTATATAAATGATTCCGGCAACAATGAGTGCAATTAAAATAACTTTATGCGCACCTATTTTATCAGAAAGTCTGCCAAGCCTTGGAGCTGAAATTATGCTTGCCAGCCCAGAAGCTGAGAACGCTAATCCGGCCAACAGTGCGACATGAGCAGTACCTTTGGTTAATTGGGTGACGTAAACAGTTACAATGGGTTCTATAGAATACAACCCTAGAGTTAAAATAAAAAAGGTTGCAAGCAGAATAATAGTCAAACTCTTTTCAGGAACATCTTCCCATATCTTCTTGATACTATTTACCTTTTTATCCTGACGGACAAAAGATTCTTTTACAAATAAAGCGGTCAAAATAAATGCAATCAGCAGCAATGCCCCTGTTATGAAAAATACAGGTTGAAAACCAAGGTTCTCTTCGATAAAACCGCCAATAATAGGACCTAGCAAAGAACCAGCAATACTTCCTGTTGAAAGTGTGCCTAAAGCATACCCGGCGTGTTCCTTGCCAGTCTGAGTTGCAATCAATGCAGTACAAGCAGTGCTAAAACCTGTGATAACACCCTCCAATAATCTTAACCCGATCAGTACATATACATTCGGCGCAAACCCCATGCAACCTATAACCAATGCCATACCAAGGCTTGCCCGCAAAATCATTGGCTTTCGCCCAACTTTGTCGGCAAAATGACCCCAAATTGGTGAGAAAATAGCTGAAATTAAATAGGTAACACCAAAAGCAATGCCGGAAAGTTGGGCAATGGAAGATGGACTATGAACCCCCAAATGCTGAATATAAAGCGGCAATACAGGGGCTATCTGACTCATTCCGATAGCTGCTACAAACATTCCGAACCAACAAACGAATAGATTTCTTTTCCAAATTGGCATGGATATAACTCTCCTCATGTTCAAAGCTGTCTGATCTCAATCATATTGAAGGACAATAATCTCTTTATCTTCTTTGTATTCTTTTATATTAGCTTTATCAATGTCCAGCTCCTTACACTTTTTGGACTTTAACCCCGAAGCGGCGATGAATTTATCAACCTTTTCAAATAAAAAGCCAAGCAGCCCGAACGCCTTTGTACGGTAATGCATCGGGATCACAATTGCCGGATTCAGCTGCTTCATGACTTGAACAGCATCCAATGCATCAATGGTGGCGCGTCCACCAACGGGAAGCAGGAGTATGTCTACAGTTCCTATTTCGTTAATATGAGTATCTGTTAGCACATGTCCCAGATCGCCGCAGTGGCAAACATTAATTCCATCAATATTAAAGTTATATACCGTGTTTTTTCCTCTCTTGCTCCCCAATTCCTTATCATGAAATGTGGCTACCCCTTTTATAGCAATACCATTTACCTCAAAAGTCCCCAGTTCGTTGAAATGGGTGAAGCTGCCTTTGACTGCATTAATATTATTATGATCGCTGTGATTGTGACTGGTGGATACGATATTCGCTTCAATTTCAGGTAACTTATAACCCAACATATTTTTGAACGGGTCAGTGAGTATTTTTGTGCCATTTTTGGTAGTTATCAGAAAACATGATTGGCCTAACCATTTGATTTTCAATTTACGACACCCCTTTTTATAGTTCTCAATATAGATTCGATATTACCATTTTGCAGATTTTGCATGTGTTTTACAACTCCTTTACTTTATGATAACATAAGTGGAGTGTTCTCCACATAGAATATCAGGAGAGCTCTCCACTTGTCAACTGGGTTTATAAAAAATTTAGGATGTGATGATATCATGAGTGGTTCTGAAACAACCCAAAATCGTTCTGAACGCCGTGATGCTGCTGAGAATCGCCAGCGAATATTGAGCGCGGCTGTTAAGTTATTTGAGCAAAATGGTGTTGAACAAGTTAGTATGAATCAAATTGCTAGCGAAGCACATGTCGGTCCGGGGACTCTTTATCGCCGGTTCAGAAATAAAGGGGAATTATGTCTTGATTTAATAAAAGAAAATGTTGATCAACTGTTTAATGATATTGAAACTTTCTTGGAGCAACACCATTCTGATTTGCCAAACCAACGATTAAAAGGACTTCTCAGCCTATTTATCCGTTTTAGAGAAAGAAAAGCTCAATTGCTTACAGGAGTGGAGGATTCATCGTCAACCAATCCACTCAGGTCAAGAATGCAGAGTCCACTGTTCAACGAATTGCATCAACTTTTAGTGGAACTGTTTGACGAGATAAATGAGACTGAGCATATTCATTTCAATAGCGTTTTTAGGGCAGATATGTTGATAATGGCTTTAAGCAGAGATTCCTATTCATTTCAAAGAGATGTACGTGGATATTCGTCAGAGATAATTTTGGAGGAACTCTGCGCATTATTTATTTTTGCTTAAATAATAAACTCTTGATGGTTCAACTCAACAAAATTCTTATAATGGTCGGCTCTACTTTTTTATATGAAAATAGCCAGGATTTTAGCGATACATTGCTTGCTAAAATCCTGCGAATTGCCATGTCAGAAATCTGCTAAAGACCTGCGAATTTTGGTGCGATTTCTGATTTTCCACTTCAAAACTGAACCCCTTATAAAGAAAGAGAAGGGTTTAATTACCCTTCTGAGCTTCGTGTTGGTTAACCAACTTATAAAATGTAGTTGTTTTCAGATTCAGTTCCTGCATTGCTTTTTTCGCCGTGATCTGTTCTTTTTTCCATCTTACATATACCTCATTAAATCCTTCTGGAAATGTAGCTTTTGGTCTACCTAAATGCTTACCTTGTAATTTGGCAACTAAAATACCCTCTGCCTGTCTGGTCCTAATGTTCGCCCGTTCCTGCTCTGCAACATAAGCCAGCACCTGTAATATGAGATCAGAAATAAATGTACCGAGTAAATCCTTGTGTAAAGTTGTATCAAGCATGGACATATCTAGCACTTTGATATCCGCTTTAATATCTTGGGTTATATACTGCCATTCCTTAATTATTTCTCTATAATTCCTACCTAAACGATCGATCGACTTAATAATAAGCAAATCGCCTTCCCGTAATGCATTTTTTAGAATCTGATACTGAGGTCTGTTAAAATCTTTACCACTTTGCTTATCTAACAATATAAACCTTTCGTCAACACCAGCTTCAGTGACTGCTTTAATCTGTCTTGATTCATTTTGGTCTTTATCGCTCACCCTGCAATAGCCATAAATTCTATTTGTTATAACGAACACTCCCTATAATTTCTTAATACCACAATTATAGTAAGAGTATTCGCAAACATCAACTTAATTTACGAATATGTGTATAATTACTTATGTACCTTTACGGATATAAATGGTTGCGTATTTTCATGTGTTTTGTATAAACGCAAAGGTACTAATGTAAAGGAAATCGAAGACTCTACGATTATTTTCTCCGTTTCATTTCTTCATTTCCGTTAAATTAATTTACCCTTTAATGAACCTTAAAGTCCAAAATGTATGTCTATTTCTATCATTGTAATAAGTACCTTCAAGTACATTTTGTTCCTTCTTATACGTAAGCGAAGTGAATCCCGAATGGGAATTCATGGTGTTAATCATATTTTTATCTGAAGTGCGCTTACAATTCCGTCAATAAGCGGTTTTATCAGGGAAACCACGTTAACCTCGATCATACTTGGTTTATTGATAACAATCTCAAGACCAAAGTGGCCTTGAACCACTGAAGAATGTAATGTTGGTGAAATTTATTTTGTAGAGTAAGAACAATTGAAGCAAGTATACTTCGGTGAGTAAATTTCATTCGTGGAGTGTTAGTAAGATGACCGAATGCAGCTATTTAATCAGCGGCTCTGGGCTACAACAATTGTTTAGAAGTATGGTCAGAGCCCAAAGGAAAGGTACTCGAAATGCGTAATGCAATCCGCAGGCCTGTAAAACGAGAAAATTTACGCACGATCACTTGTTATGCAAAACCGTCATTCCATCTGATTTTGCCTTCAATAGCACAAGCTTAGAACCTGGACAAACTCACTTCGAGAATTCTTTAGAGTTAACCTGACCAAACATCCAAATTTTAAGAACTTTATTATCATCCACTATTTAGTGGTGTGTTTTCTTTGCAGGAGAACTACCGTCTCAACGTGTGTTTGGGCAAGGTGGTGATACTGAAACGCGTAAACGAGGATTTTGCGCAAAGGTTAGACCCCCAAAAAACAAGGGGGTCGTTATCGCCTAAGAAACCATTAGATTCAAGAACATTTTTAATAAACGGATGCAAATCCTCTAACTTTTTGTGTATTCGTTTAGTCCTGAGTAAAAGTACGGCCCTATAAGAAAAAATTCCCCCGAACTATCAGTTTGAGGGAACATATTTTATCTTTACTAATCACTACATTTTCAGCATTCTTTTCAAGATTTTACCCGAGCTGTTTTTGGGAAGCTCAGATACAAATTCAATTTTTCGAGGTATTTTATAACCGGCAAGATGTTCTTTCAAATACCCAAGTACTTCCTTCGAAGTGCATTCTTCATTATCTTTAAGAACAATAAATGCTTTCACAGACTCGCCACGCAATTTGTCCGTAATTCCGACGACCGCGGCCTCTTTCACCTTCGAATATTGATATATAACTTCCTCAACTTCCCTAGGATATACATTCAAGCCACCAGCAATGATCAAATCTTTTTTCCTGTCTACAATATAAATATATCCATCTTCATCTTTCTTCGCAAGATCCCCGGTATACAGCCAACCATTCTTCAATGCCTCTTCTGTTTCTTTCTCCTTTTTGAAGTATCCTAACATTACATTGTCACCGAGGGTTATCAGTTCACCGACATCACCAGCCGGTAGTTCCATATCGCTATCATCAACAATCTTGCATTCAACACCACTAAGAGGCAGACCTATAGAGCCTGCCTTCTGTATTCCATCCAAAGGATTAAAGCTTACTACAGGGGACGCTTCTGTCAAACCGTATCCCTCAACAACTGGGAGCTTCAGAATATCTTTGGCCTGTCTTAGTACTTCTACAGGCAGTGCTGCTCCCCCGGAAATTGCTAAGCGAAGTTTAGGGAAAGTAACGGTATTCTTGCAGGCCTCTAACAATAATACATACATAGTTGGAACTCCCGCAAAAACAGTAACTTCATCATTTAATAAAGATTCTATGACTTCTTTTGGATGAAACTTCTCTAATATCGTAACTGTTGCACCGCTCCATAAAGGGTTAAGAACACAGACAGTAAATCCAAAAACATGGAACATCGGAAGCACGCAAAAATAGTTATCATTTACTGTTCCACCAAACGCAATCCGTGACTGTTCAGCATTTGTAACTAGATTTTTATGGGTAAGCATTGCGGCCTTTGGTTTTCCTGTAGTACCGGAGGTATATAAAAACGTGGATACGGCATTCTCATCTGTAAAATCCTCAACTACTTCAACCGAGATTTCAGAAATAGTTCTCTGAAACTCCTGATTCAGAACAATAATCTTAATATTCAAAAGCTCTTGGAGCGATTCTTTGCTATGCTTTATTGTTTGAAGAATTGTAGGGTGCATAATCATAAAGCTAGCTCCGGAATCGTTAACCAAATATGTAATTTCATCCATGGTAAGCTGTAGATTCACCGGAACAATAATTGCTCCATTTTTTACCACGCCCAAATAGGAAAAGATAAATTCAGGTGAGTTCGGGCAACTCAGTAGTACTCTTTCTTCACCCTTCACTCCCAGTTTCAATAATAGACTTGAATACTGACTAACTGTTTTATCAAGCTGTTCATAGGTGATACTATTTCCTTTGAATTTTATTGCGATAGAATCGGGATTATATTCTTTCTTATAAATGTTTCCTAACATAATGACCCCCATAATATACTAGAATTTAATAAATTTAATAAAAAAAAATACAAATATAGCAAATCGTATTATACTATACATCGCTTCGTATTAATACGAAATTGTAAATACTTTGTTTAAATCAAAATTCTGCGACCCACATACAAAATAATGCCCTCGGGCTAGGCATACGACGCACGTAACCTCAATTGGTTGGAAAACATATTACAAAGAATAAATCCCGCATTTCTCAATGCTCTAACTGTGTTTTCTTTACAGGAGAACTACTGTCTTGACGTGCTGCGTTCACGGGTACTGTCCAAAAAAATTGGCCCATGCTACATTTTCGAGTTCAACATATTGATGAATAGCCCCATTTTCTCCGACTCCAAAATGGGAACTAACCTTACTTTCTGGATTGGTAAACCAAGCATCGGTCCCTGTTAAGGTTCCGCTCATGATATGGTTAACAATAGCAAGGGTTCTGTAGCCTTTTGAGCTACTAAAGTTCGGCGACCCCTTCCATACAATCGTAGGTTTATCCATTTCCGTCCTCCTCTTCTACTCATAATAGGACTCAGTTATAAGAAGGTCATTGCCTAGTCTGCTAGTCTTTTAATCAATCCATTAAATCCGCCCAGCCTACCCCAACAACCCCCACAATCCGTCTAGCCCAAGTCGGGCTCATCGGGCGTTTTCCCCGCTCCAAGTCACTGATAATGCTAGCTGCAATCCCCGCCTTTTCTGCCAATTCCTTTTGGCTCCCAATGGTGGCTTTCAGACGAGCTTCTCTCGTTTTTTGCCCAGCATAGGTTACTTCCTTCTCACTCATACCCTCATCCCCCAACGTTCCTTTATTTCACATCGGTAACAGAAAACAGATGAACAGACTTTCTCTATATTCCTTACGCGTATACACGTATATGCTCGCGCTATACCTTTCTCTTCAGTTTGTTAACTTTAATAGGATAAACTCTGTTCCTTCTGTTCCTCATTCCCTGGAACCCTTGGTATATCTGGGTTTTCTTTGGTAACACACCTGGGAACAAAGTGGAACAAGTAGGAACAGGAAGGAACAGACGGGAACAGAGTGCTGCTACATGTTCCGTGGATCGTCAAGATAAGTTTTTCCTTCTGCCTAGTCTGAGAGGAGGGCATCGCCTAGGAATCCACTACTCTCCTATAGGAACGTTGCCGTCCATAAATTTCGAAGCGAATCGCCACCTCATTTCGCTCCCAACCCTCGGCCTTATCTAGAATGCCCCGAATTTCACGTGACTGAGTGTTGGATAGCTGTTTAGGATCTCCGCCAAAGCACTCACACCAAACCTCCATGGCACAGACCCTGCTGCGCTTACGCGTACCCTTATCCCCATTAAAATCACTCGCCAAAAACATCCGCCTGCCACTGAGGTCCAAGCTCTCCCAATTCTTCGGCAGCAGGGTTCCCAGATACTCATACACGATACCCGCTTTGTCGCTTTCCTCGGTATGCTCCGCCTGGACGGTCTTAGCTAACTCCGCCAGCGTGTCCTTGAGGTATAGTTCCTCTCCAGATTTATACGCCTGCACAGCTTCAGCCCAGATCTGATCCACGTTCAAATCCTGCCATAGACTTTGTTGGCCCCGGCCCACGTTCACGGGCCAAAACCGTCGGTTCCCGGTTCGATCGCGCAAACACTCCTTGTCGTTCGTAGTACCAACGAAAACACACTGGCGAGGAAAGGCCACTGTCCGCCGCCCGTAGGCCTCCCGGAAAATGTCCTCTTGCTTAGAGATAAAGTGCTTTAACGCCTCAATGTCCGCCTTCTTAGCCGCTGAAAGCTCGGCCATTTCCACGATCCATGCTCCCTGCAGTTGCTCAAAGGCCTCCTTCCCCACGACGGTCGTTAAACTATCTGAGTACCATTTACTGCCGAGTCTGTTCAAGAGATAGCTCTTGCCTAGTCCCTGATCTCCCACTAAGAGGAGCATATAGTCAAATTTACAGCCCGGGTCATAGACTCTTGCCACTGCTGCCGCAAGAGTTTTCCTGATCACCGCTCTGGTATAGGGGGTATCCTCTGCGCCAAAATAGTCGATAAGCAACCGATCCAGGCGCTCAACACCGTCCCACTGGAGATTTCTTAAATAGTCTTTAACTGGATGATAACGGTTCTGCTCCATCACCACAGCTAAAGCGTCCATTGTTTTGCCGACATGGCTTAGGCCATAGATATGCTCTAAATAATGTCGGATCGAGGCGTCATCTGTATCCGTCCAGCACACGCCTCGATCTAGACCACGCCACGCTAAATCCCTTAAGAGTTCATTGTGATGGGCAAACTCGTTATACCCCACAGCCTTCCGGAGCAGGGGGTCGTTTTCCAAAATCAGCCGAATGTTATCAATCGTGGCGGCCAGGGTGCCGTCTTTTCTATAGGTGAGTCCTTCAGCCCAACGACGATCAGACGATGATGAAGCAGTCGCTGCAGAGCTGGTCCAGGAGGTGGGCGACGTCGGAGAATCTATGGCCGCCGTTGCTTCCGATGCTCCCGGTGCTCCCAATGGAAATTTCCGCGCCGATGCTGCCAAGCGTTCTTCAGCAAGTTGGCGTTTGACTCGGACATCCTGTACGACTAATTCTTGCATGGCCAGATAGGATGGACGTTGACTCATTGCTTTACGTTCCTCGACATCTTGGTCGAGCTCACCAAACTTTTGCAGGCGCACGATATCAAAGGCGTTAAACAACCTGCCACAGGCTGGATCCGTGGCATGATGGGAATAGGCATAGAGATCGTCATAAATTACCACTCCTGCTGTACTGTCCGCCGGGCTATAGCTGTAGCGATTGGACAGTGAACAAGGGGTGTAAACATCCGCTAGAAACGTCTCGATCGCATCACGGATGTTGTAGGCTCTGCAAAAACTGCCGACGAGACCTTCTTTACGGGTGGGATCGACTTGCTTATCCCGAGTTGTTTGAATGATCCTCTGCTGCCTTGAGGAAATCGGCCATTCCGAGGTGTCCTGCCAAGATTGGTAGCTGGCCAGGACCTCATCCGGATTCAGCAAGGGTCCTGCTTGGCTTTGGAAGATATACTCACCATCCGACGAGGTACTCGGCCAGTACATCAGCCGAGAGGCTTCATAGGTGGTGTCATCAAACTGCTCAATTCCAATATCCTCAGCCACTTTGCGAGCGATCGCTTGATATTCGTCCTCGGACACGCCTCTGACTAACGGAATGATGAGTCTAAGTCTGGGTGCCTCAGGTAGGTGTTTATGCGTGGAATAGAGACAACAGGTGTAATCGCAAAATAGGGTGATAAAATCCCAAGCATCCACCTGCGCGTAGTCCATATCTAGCGTGAGCATACTGCGATACTCCACTGACCCGCGTCGGCGTTTGCCCTTCCTTAACTTTCCTCCAACAAATCCCCCAACATCCTTAATCTCGTCTTGCTTTCCTTTCATGAACGTTCTATACTCAGCCACCGTTTCGCTCGTCCGGTGGGTTGTTTTCACCTTATCCATAAACTTGGTCCAACTCAGCTCAATATTCTTCCACTGTTTCTCTTTTCTGCTCTTACCCATCGCAATCGTGAACTTCATCTCATCCGTCCTTTCTGTAAAACCCTGCCTCAAATCCTTCCGCGATGAGTGCACCACCGGATGTCAAGAAGATATTCTTGGCGATCATCTGATCCATCACGGCTTCGATCTGAACCGTTGTCAGATCCACTTTAGGTTCTGGCAGTGTGAAGCTTACTGCATTTCCAAGGGCATTGTTAAACGTCATGCGTAAGACTTTTTTACTAATAGTAGGCATGGTTTTTCCTCCTTTCCCTACGGCCCTCCACAAATGGAGACGTTCATCCGTTCGATGTTCGATTACCTCTCCTTGCTTCTTGACCCTTTAGTTTTTTGTTTTCGAGTGAAGGTCGACTAGCCTTCAGAAAGGTTTGACTAACCCACAACTTTTCTCTTTCTCTTGATTACTCTGCGAGGTCAAAACGGTTGTCGCGACGTACTCCGATGAGTGGATAATCTTGAAGTCTATATAGGGCATTGGCCACATCATACAAATCTTGGTCGAGGGCGTCAGACTTTACATTTGCAAAGCTGCGCTGACTAAGCTTTGGAGAGCCTTCCGGAGTTAAACCCGTTTGGAAGGTTACCACCATCACGGTGTCTTTGGCACTAGAAATGACAGCCATCTCGTTCACCTCCTTTCCCTATGTTCGATACTTATGAACCAACGTTCGCAGAACAAAAAGCAGCCGGCTCCTGCCGACTGCTTTGGTAGAGAAGGAATTCATGGATCTCTGGGCAGGTAGAGATCCCACGGACCACCCCCTGCACGAGAACGCTTGTTCTGTATTTAGTATACTTGACCCGTAATAAATCTGTCAATGGATCCGGGAAAGATCAGTCATGAAATCACACCAGTGAAAAAATGACTCGCACCAGAAGATTTCAATTCCACAAAAGCATTACAGCGACTCGAATTATATGCTACACTTAAAAAATCCTATTTAGATCAAATGAGAGGTGCTATCAATGATACGACCAGATGCAGAACAATTACTAAAAGAATTTTCAGCAACGGCATATCCACGTCAAGTGACAGAAATCATTCCCGGCGTCATATATCATGTTATGGGCTATGGCCACAGCAATGCGAGCTTTATCATTGGGGAAACTTCGGTCATACTGATCGATACCCTTGATACCGACTATCGCGGCGAAGCCCTCAAGGCCATTATCGCCAGGCATACCGACAAGCCAGTCAAGACCATCATCTACACCCATGGCCACCCAGATCACCGTGGTGGCGCTGGTGTTTTTATGGACAGTGAGCCGGAAATCATTGCCTTTGCTCCTTGCAAGCCAGTCCTCGGGCGAATGAATGCCCTGGAGGACGTGCTCAATCAGCGTGGCGTCAGACAATTTGGCTACGAGCTCAGCAACGAAGAAGCCATTTCCCAAGGCATCGGCATTCGTGAAGGCATAGTTCAAGGCGAGGGTCAAAGGACTTTTGTGCCACCAACCACTGTTTATAGTGAGGCAAAAATCGCACGCGATATTGATGGCATCACTCTAGAGATTGCTGCTGCTCCAGGCGAAGCTGAAGATCAGCTACTCATCTGGCTGCCAGCGCAAAAGGCACTTTGCTGTGGTGATAATTACTATGGTTGCTGGCCCAATCTATATGCCATCCGAGGCGGTCAGTATCGAGATATCAGCACCTGGGTAGACACCTTGGACAAACTGATTGCTTATCAGGCTAATTATCTCCTCCCAGGTCATACCCACCCCATCATCGGTGAAACCGCTGTTGCAGAAACCTTAACCAATTTTCGTGATGCTATTGATTATGTTTTCACAGAAACCCTTAAAGGCTTGAATCAGGGCCTGACCATGGATGAGGTGACAGAAGCCGTCAAGCTGCCTGAAAAGTGGGCCAGCCTTCCCTATCTGGGCGAATTTTATGGCACTGTTGCCTGGTCTGTTCGTGGCATATATGCCGGCTATGTAGGTTGGTTTGATGGTAATCCAACCAACCTCAATCCACTGCCAATTCGAAACCGTGCTGAAAAAACCATCGCTCTTATGGGTGGCACAGAGTCTGTCCTTTCTGCCATCAGCCAAGCCCTAGACAACAAAGACGCTCAATGGGCTATTGAGCTTGCAGATATCCTTATCGCCGCAGATAGTACCAATAAAGAGGCAAAACAATACAAAGCGCAAGGCCTCATAAGCCTCGGCCACCTGGAAACAAGTGCTAACGGCCGTCACTACTACCTCGCCTACGCCAAGGAACTGCTCACTGATTTGTAACACTATTGAGTTGTTAGACAATATATTGCGAGTAAAGAACTTCTATATGGGACTTGATGGACGAATATTATGCTAAAACCTTAAACCCTTACCCCTAGAACCTGCGACCTCCAAAGTTGATTTTTACAACTTTTGCGAGCCCTTCAAAACTACTCATGATCGTTGAAAAGAAACAGCATGTCATTTTTCCGAATGACATGCTGTTTCTTTCATCTAGTAAACGAAGATAAGTAATGTAGTTGTTGACGTTTCCTCGAGTGAATAGCCCTATGGCTCCACAATTTCCAAACCGTCCGTTGTGATAATAAAGAATAAAGTACACTTCCCGGGAACTTGTTGAGAATTATATCGCAAACGCTTGGGTAATAAACCTAGGCAATCATCTTGATTGAAGGTTTCGACAACTGGACTAATAAAACCCCGCCTAAAATAACGATCGCAGAAATGAACACTTTCGGCGAGACTGGCTCGCCTAGAATCACGGCGCCTAAGATCACTCCGACAACAGGATTCACGTAAGCATAGGTACCGGCTTTTGATGCCGACCATTTTTGTAAGATATAGATATAGGAACTGTAACCAAGGATCGATCCAAAAAGGATTAAATAAACCAGTGCACCAAGACCTTTACTGGTCAGATGAATATGACCAGCCTCCCCCATCAAGACCCCAACTAGTGTCAATCCAATTCCTCCAGCAAACATTTGTACACCAATATTGGCCACCATTGTTCCGGATGGCTTAAATGTCTTCGAATAGACGGAGCCCAGTGACCACGAAAACGCCGCCAGCAATAGTAATAGTCCGCCTGAAACATCCATTGCTTTAGTTTCAGAACCCGTCAATAACAAAAGAGCAACCCCGAAGAACCCCAAAAGTAAACCAAGCCACCCCTTCAAGCCAATCCTTGGACCATTAGGCAGGAATCGTTCTAGAATCGCATTGAACAGTGGGACAATCGCAAAAAGAAGTGCCGTGACACCAGAAAAAACCCATTGTTCCGCCCAAACTACAAGCCCGTTGCCACCCAACAGTAAAAACAAACCAACGATTGCCTGTCTCCGTACATCTGTGAAATTTCCGGGGAACTTGTACCCTTTATAATAAGCGTATGACAACACCAAAGACCCTGCAATCAGGAACCTTATCCCGGCAAATAATATTGGCGGGAAGTCACTTACTCCAATTCGAATCGCCAGATATGTTGACCCCCATAGGATACAAACCGCTATGTATGCCAGAATTACCTTCGTCTCTTCTCTTTTTGCCATAACACATCTCTCTCCCTAATTTTACAACGCACACTTGGCCTTCTGATTACGAGCAGAAGCGATGACGTTGCTTGTCTCCCTCTTTCGATTAACTTCGTCATAATTATAGCATAAACGAGCACTCTGAAGAGTGCTCGTTTGTCAAGATGAAATGGCGAGTTCCATCTGCCTGGCGGATAAAAGACCTTTTGCCACCTATATGTACGTATTTGTATATTTGTTCCTTACTAGTATAATGTTATTGTCCTTTAAATTAAATTTAAAAATAATTATTAGGAGAATGATATTTCTATGAAAGTAATTGCTATCAATGGGAGCCCGAGAAAAAATTGGAATACCGATACCCTATTGCAAGAAGCGCTTGATGGAGCTAAATCTGTGGGAGCGCAAACGGAAGTTATACATTTATATGACTTGAATTTCAAAGGTTGTATCAGCTGCTTTGCCTGCAAGAGGAAGAATTCTAAGCATGCTGGACACTGTGCTATGAAGGATGACCTGACAAGTGTCCTTGATAAAATTTTGGAATCTGATGTTCTCCTGCTGGGTTCGCCCATCTATTTTGGCAATATTACCGGTTTAATGCGTTCCTTTTTAGAACGTTTGCTATTCTCAAATCTTTCCTATAATGAAGGTCATCCCTCCATTTTCCAAGGTAAGCTATCCTCAGGTTTCATCTACACGATGAACGTTCCTGAGGAGTTTATCCAAAAAGTCAACTACGAAGCCTTATTTGAGCAAAACAAAAATTTGCTGCAAAGACTAAAGGGAACCTCTGAATTTATGATTTCCACTGATACCTACCAGTTTGAAGATTACTCTAAGTATGAAGCATCTATGTTCGACGAAAAACACAAGTCCCAAGTAAAAGCTGAACAATTCCCAATCGATCGTCAGAAAGCCTTTGATATGGGTGTAAGACTGGCAAGCCTCTAAAGTAAGCAGTATCCTTTGTCAATGAATCTATCCCCTTCACTAGGGTTCCATTATCCTCACAGGCATAGTATCCTCATTATCATGTCTTTCTTTCGCCCACCCATTTATTTAAATCCTCAGGTCATCATTGTTTCCTGAGCCAACCAACAGGCTTCGAACTTGTGCCGATAAAGTAATGATGGTTTTTTACAATAAGCGCAAATACTTGTCGAGAATTCTTTCTATTCTGTTGGATTACTTCAACTGTGTCTGGTGTTACTTTGGTCACGATTGCCACGTGTCCATACGGTGGATTTGTGAATACTAAGATATCATCTGGCTTCGGTTTTTCTGTTCCTTCGTTTTTATACTGTACTAAGCCTCTTTGCTGATTTAAGCCCCCTTGAGGCACGGATGGGTCAAAAAAATCTTTAGCATCACCAAATCCGTTAGGCATTCTATGCTGTTTTGCGACATAATAAAATCGCTTTACATATTCTACGCACTGCCATTTGAGTCCGTAATAGTATCCATCGTAGCTGAAGGTTTCCCTTTTTTCGTTGGTATGATCTAGGTTGTTATAATAAACAGGAACACTTCTATAGCTATCCATTATTTTTCCTGGAGAAGGTTCTATTAAAGGAGTTCGGAAGAAAAAGTGTAACCCTATACCTAAGCTCAATAAAAAAATGCTAAGCAATAAGAATTTATAAACTTTTTCGTTCATGACAAGATCACCTACCTAGAATATAAGGTCTAAATAATACTACTCACTTATGAAGTTTGGCATTCCTGTCCCGACAGTAAATGGCCCCAATTATTCCTAGTTTGTCAGCAAATTGGACTATGCGAGAAAATAAAAGAAGCGAATACCCTCTACATGAGAATTCGCTTCTAGCGCACTGATGATGGTTTAGTTTTCGCGCTTAATCATCGGCTGCGGAGTATAAAGGTTCTAGCCCTACTTCAACCAGAATCGCGTCAATAATATATTTTTCTTGTGCAGTCATACTTATCCTTTCTACCTCTTTTTGAGGGTTATATCCACTTCATATTATGATCTACATTATTGTAACCGAAGATAGGGTTACAGATAAAGCAAAAGGTTTGTCATAATATGGTAATTAATTGTATAAAGGCCGGTCCAGGCGCTCCAAACGCCCGACCGGCCTTTAATCTTTTCTAAATTCCCTTAACTATGTATCAAATCCAGCATTACCGATACCCTTGTTTGAATGTGCTCCATCTGATATATCCTCTCTACATTCTGGCGATTTGACTCTTCCGCCCTGAAATTTAAAGGTTGTCAGACAGTTATTACTCTTACGTTTTCGTCTTTCAAAAAATCGGTAAGTACTTTACCCGTATATATTACGGAGATTCCCATATTCGCCAACACTTCAGAAACTCCGTAACTATCTGCACAGGCTTTGCAGGCTAATAGTTCCACTCCTGCACCTTTCATTGTTTCGATATATTCCTGCAACGTCATATCTTCCGCTAGAAGTTTAGCCGAAGGCCCCCAAACGATCAGAGATACTTCATTCCACCATTCCTTAAGTTTTGAATTTAGCGTATACATGAATGCCATACGAATAGCAACTTCCCTGTCTGCGTTAGTCCAAACCACTACCAATTTATTTGGCTGACTCAAATTACAAGCCTCCCCATTTTTCTTCTCCTAATATTAACCTGTGCCATTTCTCCTTTTCCGATTATGCATCGTGCTTGACCCGAAGATATGCTCAATGCGAGTGTTTAGTACTACTTGCATGTTAAACCTCTTTGATTTAGCAATTCCAGCATTTTGTGCTCGCCAAGTTCGTGTTCGAGCAGAAACATATCCCGATCATTGCAAATCTTAGGGATATGACGCATTGCATTGATTATAATCGCCTGAGCTTCGATGGCTTCCTCGTGAGTGTCACACGCAACATAATCACTATATACCTTAATCATTTTGTAAACTCCTTCGTGCTTCGATCCTATTTGAGATCCGCAAGCAATCCCTTGATCTTTCTGTTGTTTATACTCTTCAAGAATTCGATAATTTCCTTATGATTCCTTTCATAAATATAAGCTTCAGAAAATAATTATCAGAACTTAAAAACATTGAGATTTAGGAAGTTCATAGATTACTGCTTTCTACTCAGTTCCCTCAACATTAATATTAATATGCTATTGTTTTTCTTCGAAAATAGAGTAGGATAAAAGAGAATGAGCATGATTATTGGGGGATAAAAGAGAAATGGTTGTACATAGGGCAAAAGGTCGTGAAGATATACCAACTTATTCAATAGGAATAATTTTGCTTATAATGATTTTAACAATAGGCATAACCTTAATCATAGCACAGCGTAAACTAACTTCAGCTGCTGTTTCATTGCCTTCTTCTCCTTTAGCTCAAAGTCAACCATCTAAACCAACCGTTGATTCTTCAAAAACAGTCATCCGACCAACTTATGATGAAAAGGGTAATCCGCCAACAGCCCCTGGTCTTGCAATGAAAGCTAGAGTCTTTGATTCTGAACCAACTAAAATAGTTTATATTACAATTGATGATGGACCTTACCCTCAAAATACCCCTCATCTTTTAGAAATACTGAAAAAGGAAAATCTTAAGGCTACATTTTTTGATGTAGGGAAACAAATTGAGAAATACCCTTCGTTATTAAAAGCCGAATATGAACAGGGTCATTCCATTGGCAATCATACTTATTCTCACGATTATAACTCTATCTATAAAAGTCCAGACACTTTCCTAGCAGATATTCAAAAAAACGATGATTTAATCTTTAAAGTGATTGGAATACATCCTAGAATAATCCGAGCACCTGGTGGAACTTCGTGTTTCGATATTGCTTATTATAATCTTTTAGATGCTAACGACTATATGGCGTTTGATTGGAATTTAGACTCTAAAGATACTGACGGGAAATTTTCTATTAAACAATTAGTGAGCAATGTTGATAAACAAATTGGAACTAAGAATAAAATAATACTTCTTATACATGATTTACCCGATAAATCTTCTTCGGCTAATGCCTTACCTATAATAATTTCACACTTAAAAGATAAGGGCTATTCTTTCGGTACTTTAAGTAACAAAATTATGCCAATTACTTTCCCTGAAGGATTTCATAAACTTGAAAAATAGAGACTCTTTGGCTTATCTTTTCGCCTGTTTTCATTTTTGTCTCTCCTTTTCGAATTTATGCTTTAATTGTAGCATGTTGCATTAAAGAGACAAACGAACTCCGTGTTTCTAAAAGCAGCCTGAAGTTGCTTTTAGAAACACGGAGTTCGTTACGAATGCGAAAAAATAAGAAGATAGCGAAGCAACTTAGTTACTTTTTTTCTTCGCAATAAAACCTTTCACCAGTTTTGCTATTGTAATAAACCCTTAATCTTCTTCCATCACTAGGGTCTATCGTTATCTCCTCAGTTTTTTCGAACTCTGCTGGAACATCTATTCCATGGTTTTGTTGATACCGCTTGTCCCAAATTACAAAAGTTAGTACAGCGAAAGCAACTATACATATCTGAACAAGAATATAGAAACTAGCGATTTTTACCATAACTTTAATCTTCCTCAATTACTACAGCAGTACCGTATGCCAAGACCTCGCTCATGTTCTGACCGATTTCACTGGAATCGAATCTCATCATAACTATCGCATTAGCACCCATAGCTGTTGCATTCATAACGAGACGGTCGATTGCTTGTTTACGAGCATCTTCAAGCATAGATGTATATTCGTGGATTTCTCCGCCAACGAGACTTCTTAGGCCTGCCATAATATTTCCGCCAAGGCCCCTACTTCTTACGATTAATCCAAAAGCTTGACCCTTTACTTCGTTTACTTTGTAACCAATAATGTTTTCAGTAGTAACAACTATCATCAAATTACCTCCCCAAAAATAGATACATAATATCGAATACGTCACAATATAAGAAGAATGCGAATTAGCTCTGACCACATGAACAGTCTACCAATATCGTCGATAAGTTTCTACTAATTATCCCCTACTTTACCTCCATGCCCTGAAGAATACTTGAGTTATAAAGGTTTTACAAAATACACTCGTCTGTAACCGTCTTCTAATTGGCGTTCCACTTCGACAAACCCGAACCCAAGATAGTACCTAATATTTTCAGTCATCAACTCGTTAGTATAAAGATGGACTTCTTGTAAACTCGCTTTTTTTGCGAAATTTAAAGCAAACTCAATTAATTTACGTCCAATTCCTCTTCCCTGGAAATCTGGGTGAACTGCTACATTTTCGATTAGTAGGCAATTTCGTTTTGGAAAAAAAACAATAAGGCCCATAAATTCTTCCGAATTTGTTGCTATATAAACAACATTCTTCTCGATAAGTTTAGAATAATCCGAAAGCATAGGAGCAGGCTTTTTACCCATTCTTTCAATGTACATGCTATAAGCCATACTTATACATTCAAAAATGGCCTGTTCATGTTTCTTTTCAGCAAGCTGAATATCTATAATACTCATTACACACTCTCCTTAAGAATCATCTGACAAAAGGCAACAATAATCACATTTATATGAATATAACTCATGAACATTCGCGTTAGTATCACTGGTCTGCTCCGAAGGGGTTTCTCTTTAATTTTATTATTACAATACCAAGTTTCCTCTCACTATAACCGTTCCATTAAATTCCAATTATCCTACTGATGCGTCAGCCTAAGTCTCACCCCCGTTAGTATACTTTTAAATAATGAAATCACTCTCCTCGCTAATTTGTCAACAATATTTAGCAAGGAGTGTGATTTATTATGCAATCAAACAAGACTTGTCAATTGGTCGAACAGTATCTCGATTGTTTCTGCTGAAAGAAAAATTATCTTTTCTTTCTCAAGTAGGGATGATTCTGGTTATTGCCGGATTGGTTATCCAAAGAAATCATTAATCTTTTTCAAAGGAATTCTTCTTATGGTCAATTGTTACAGGTGTTTTGGAATAATACAATAAACTCAAGCCCTATCGGACTTGAGTTTTTTACATTCTATAAATGGGAGTTTAGCGAACCAGTCAATCCTGAAAATATATAAGTCTAAAGCTAATGTAGCATCGACTCGTCTGAATTGTATGATCTTTAGAAGGTTTGACAATGCTCTGAAAAGTAACGGCACTTAAATTAGCTGATGGACAATTGTAACAAGTTATCGTCTCTGTTTATAGAATAAATAGGGATATGCAAAAAAAAGGAAAGGGGTTGAACTCCATGAATGGTTTAATAAAGCTGACACTTTGTCAAAATAGCTGTTGTCCAACTGTAGAATTTGATACTGACAGTGTAATCATCAAGGATGATTTTGGCGGAAAAGTATCACTGACTGCTGCTCAGTTTAAAATCCTTTTAGATCGATGCGTGAATAATGAAGGTGAAGCGTAATGCTATTTCAAATACTATTAACATTAAGCATTCGATTCTTTCTATTTGATTTTGTACTGTTTAAAAGTTTAAGAAATCACCTTAAAACAAAAGGGTATTTCTTTAGAAAGCTCCTTAGTTGTCCTTTCTGTCAAGGATTTTGGAGCGGTTTGGGAGTATTTCTGGCTACTCACTTAATCGCTTATAATTTAAGTTTTTTACTACCCATGCTTAGTTTTGGTTTTGTCACGGCTTATCTGAGCATGATGACTACTGCCATATTTTATCCCTTGATTGATAAGTTTGAAAAAAATTATAGCACTCTTTGATAACCGCAAAAATAAATACAATATTAGCTATTAACTATAACAACCTCCATTTGAATCAAATGAAGGTTGTTATAGTTAACGGGTTTGCACAAATGCAATATACAGTATAAGAATAATTAGAACAAACTTATTCCTTAAATATTAAGTCTTATCGATACTCAAAACCAGAGAGTGTCTCACCCGTGTTAGCATCAACGACCGTATTAAATTCATGCTTCAAAGGCAAAACAATACGACTTCTTGCTGGCCCACCAGATGGAGCTGACCATCCCTTATTGCTTTTAAAAGAAACCATACACACTTTTCCTTAGAAAGACTATGACCACCCTCCGTGGCAGTCATTAATTGATACTCAACATTTATCTTATCAAGGGTGAATACCTGCGTGTGATAAGTTTTAACTGCATCCACAATAGCAATGATAGGGTCCACCGCGCCAGCGGTTTAGTGCTATCCTACAAATGCGTAACCCTAAAACCAGGGAGCGGGGAACTTATTATTACAATAATTAGCCGATGCTATGACATCAATCGAACATCGTAAAATCATTAGTTTCATTATTCTCGGAGCTTCTCTTCAGAAAATGCTCCTTAATTAAGTGATATACATAAAAATAAAAAGCTAATGGTGTTTATTTAAACACATTAGCTTAAGTACATCTAAAAATTTTAGCCATATTCACAGTCTTCACCTCTTAGACAGTGTGCTTATTCAACTTAAATACTCTTTTTCTATTTAACATATATTTTACATCTCTAGTATTCAATGCGAACTGTTGCCTATAATCTATAAAAACAACTCCATAAATAGCAATCATTACAATAACACTCAAAATCCCTGATAGCATTTGAAATCCCCCCTTAATTTTATTGATTGTTCTTCAGGTATAGAATATCACAATACCCAGGCTTATGTCATATTTAAATTATATATTTGTCAAATAGTTTTTTATTATGGTGATTTTTGCCCCTGTGTAAATTTTAAAAGATTCTTTAATCCATAAGGTATAATCTGCTATTGAATTGATTGTTTTTCAGTACAATTATATATCTAATTCAAAAAGAGATACATAATACTACTTTCCGTAATTAGCTTATCTAATATTGTGGAAATAAAAAAAGATAATAGCCATTCTGTATCATAAGGCCATAGAACAAAACAAAGGAGAGAGTATAGCAGTTTATGGTATGCGTCCCGCTTTAAAAATTAATCTTGAATTATAAAAACATGATGTTTCATCAGCGGAATGAATAGGTGATGCTTTCAGTTTTTTGAACTAATATCGGACTTATTAACCCCTCTTCACTTGCTAAATGAACTTCACAAAATCCTACTGATGGTAACCAGTATAAGAACAATGCGAAGTTACTATTTTTTCTTTTTCCAATCTATCTTTTGATTACTCATTTTTTTGGCTTCGCTTATTGCATCTAAAAAAGACAAAAATTCTCCACGACTACTGTCGTATCTACCTTTTTCTATTGTAGATTCAAATTCAATGTAAACGCACTCTATTTCCTTATCATCACGAACTTCTTCTGGGTCTTCATAAGCGTGACTGCCATACAGTGTGTCCCACCTAACAATTCGGAGATTACATGCTATTTCCCGTGTTGGGAAAACCACGTAATCGTTAAAGGTTTAGGTAATTTACATTCCACCGTGGTTAAATTCTGACCACTGGGCGCTAGTAGGGATGGCACAAAAAAAAACGCCCACGAAAATCGCAGGCGTTCACAATATAATTTTATTTCTTTCTCATCTTCTCTGGAGTATACACGCAGAATGGCTCTGATGCCATATAGTTTCCAGTTGCGCCGTATGCACGTGCTCTTGATCCACCACAAACTTTGTTGTACTCACAAATACCACATTTACCTTCGTACTTATCTGGTGAACGCAAGTCTTTTAAAATAGGGCTTTCGCGGTAGATGTCGCGCAGTCTATTTTCCTTAACGTTACCAACTACTAATGGTAAAAATCCACTTGGTGTAATGTCACCAGTGTGTGATACGAAGATGAAACCATTTCCATCGTTAACTGCTTTTGGTGCTCTTGCTAGACCGTCAATGAACTGAGCCATGTCACGTGTCTTAGTACCTTCGAAAGTGATTTCCTCACCTGTAGTACCGTTTTCCTTAGCACGTTGTTGGAATACAACACGACGATAGTGCTGACCAGCAGTTGTTTTTATATCATAAGGCGCATCTTTACTTAACTCGTAAAGCCACTTGAATACTTCTTCGTGCTCAGCAGCTGTTATGCAATCATCCATTGAAGCACGTCCAGTTGGAATCATCATTAAAATGTACCAAACCGAAGTCTTCAACTCTTTCATCAATTCCGCCATTTGCTCAAGTTGGTGTAAGTTTGCTTTGTTAATGCAAGTATTGATTTGGTGAGAAATACCAATTTCATTTAAATACTTAAGTTTCTCGATTGTTAAATCAAAAGTTCCATCGATTCCACGGAAAGCATCGTGCGTCTTAGCATCTGCACCGTCAATTGAGAAACTCCAACGAGAAATCCCAACTTCTTTCGCCATGTCCATGCGCTCTTTTGTTACTTCAACAGTAGCACTTGGGCTCATCGAAACGCGCATTCCTTTTTTAATAGCATAGTCTGCTAATTCAAAAAGGTCTTTTCGAAGCATGCAGTCCCCACCAGTGAAAACTAGCATCGGGTTGTCCATTTCGTAGATTTCATCGATTAGCGCGATACCTTGCTCGTGCGTTAACTCCTCTGGATGCGGATCAGGTTGTGCATCTGCACGACAGTGTTGGCACTTAAGCCCACATGCACGAGTAGTTTCCCAGATTACGATGAACGGGTTCTTATCGTAGTCAACATTCATTCCTGGGTGCCCACCTGGATGACCACCTTTACCGTGCGGATGTCCACCCATTTTCATTTTATTTTCCATCTCAAATCACTCAATCCATTTTAGTTTTCCAAATAAAGATTTTACACAAAAATCTGGCGAAAGTCCATTGATGGACTTGCCGCTATTGTCCACCAAAACTTTCAGTTGAAATCCATTCCAAAACAGCCTGTTTCTCTTTTGTGGCCGTCGATGCGATCGGATGAAAGCACTGTATTGAGAGGGGGACGGGTTTGATTACGAAAAGAGCTGCTATGTGGGAAATGATAGCCTCCTCATACCAGAATAGTATAAGAATAATGGGAAATTTCGATACTTACCGAGCATATCAATAATATTTATTTGATTTCCTCAGCCAACTCCAAAATAATTCCCTCTGGACCACGAACATAACACAACTTATAGCTTTCTTCATATTGCTGTATCTCACTAAAGATTTCTGTGCCCTTCTTTTTCAATTTGGCAACAACAGCTTCAATATCTTCAACAGCAAATGCAATATGGCGGATACCCAGAGTATTTGCAAAGGGTTTCTGAATATCTTGTTCATCTGACGGCGTATAAAATTTGACTAGCTCTATCCATGCCTGACCGTCTGGCGTTCGCAATCCTACACATGCTGTTTTAACGTCAGTAAGCCCAACTACCTGACCCAACCACTCTCCTTCCATTTCCCATTCCCCATGCACTTCAAGTCCCAAATCGAGAAAAAACGCTTTAGCTGCTGAAAGATCATTTACGTTTACACTCACATGATCTATTCTATTGATCTTCATATCCCACATCTCCTGTGTTCCAGTTTTTCTGCAATACCCCGTATTGATTCCATCTGAAATGCCCCCATATACCATTATAAAGTTTAGGTTTAGTGTATCATACAATATTAGACCAACCACCTGTTTAAATCGACTTGTAATAATTCCCAATTATCCCACTAATGCTTCAGCCCTAAGTCTCAGCCCCTGTTAGTATAACTTTTAAATAATGAAATCACTCTCCTCTCTAATTTGTCAACAATATTTAGCAAGGAGAGTGATTTATTATGCAATCAAACAAGACTTGTCAATTGGTCGAACAGTATCTTGGGTATCTAAACGTTATAAAGGAACGCTCAGAAAATACTATTAAGGAGTATCGGACGGATTTATTGATGTTCTTAAATTTTGTTATGAGACGCGTAATACACCTATTTTACATGCTAATTTTTCAATAGTTAACATTGACTTTGTTAGGTCAATATCGCTAAACGATATGTATTCCTTCATTACATATTGCCAAAATGAACTACATGCTTCCGCTGGTACCTCTTAGGGAGTTTTGGGGTTTCTAATTCTTCGGCAATGTTATTATCAATAAGATGGGCCTTGGTTTTGAGGTATTTCCAGAGTTGACGGATCGATACAATTTTTCTTGCTCGTGTTTAAGTACAATTTTTCATTAAGATAAGCAAGTATCTCTTTTGGTAATTGGACGTGGAATTTTTCTCTCTCAAATCCTTCCGGGTCAGTTGATGGTAAGAACTTCGGATTTCTCATTGACTCGGGAAAGGGACTAAGAAAAGAAAAATGACCGGCATTTGCAATCTGCCTGAAAGTAACCAGTGATTCATCCGGAATGCTCTTTAGTACGGTTTCGGCATTCCAAGCAGGGGTGATTGGGTCATGTTCCGCTGTTAACATAAGGATAGGGATTGTTACATTATCCAAACTATTCATGAACCAGCCAGCTCCAGGAGCAAGCAAAACTATTGCTTTAATTCTTGGGTCAGGAGCAGTTTCTATTTTTTTACCTTCTCTTGTTCTCGGAATGCCACCTGCCAATGCGAGAGCTGTGTACCCACCCATTGAATGCCCTATGACTGCTACCTTGTCATCCATAATATGTTTGCTATAAAAACTATCTGAAAGAAGTCTGTCAATTGTTAGGCTGAGATGCTTTGGTCGCAGGATAAGATTTTCTTCGGTGTTTTCCAATTCATTATTATTCCTGTTGTTTCCATAATGCTCTACCATCGCCACAATAAAGCCATTTTTTGCAAGATGTGTACTAAGTGTTCGATAAAGAAGATGCGAACCTCCGTTGCCATGAGAAATCATGACAAGTGGAAATCTACCCTCTAAAAAATTGGCATTGATACAAACATCCATGGTATATGGCCCAAATGCTGTTGGGGTTGAAGACTCGTTTGTTGGATATTGCATAAGAACATTAAAAAGAACATCTTTGCTTTCATCTCTAATTTGAACTTCTTTACACCCCACATATGTATTAAATTGTTTGCCATTCATAGTATCTCTCCTTAAATGTTATAGTATTTATATTAATTGTTTTCGTAAAGAAATGCCTCACTTTTGTAAAGTTTGGCGGCTCTATTTTTCCTTATCTGGTAATAGACAATCCATTATTAATATTAATCTCTAAAACGCATAACTCTACGGAGCGTTTATTGAAAAATTCCAGTTCATTCAGTACTATTCATACAGGGAGGCAGCGACAATGCAAACTATAAATGTCGGCAACATCATTCGTGAATTGCGTACAGAAAGAGGAATGACGCAAAAACAGCTTGCGGATAAAATGAATATCAGCGATAAAACCGTTTCTAAATGGGAACGGGGTTTAGGCTGTCCCGATGTTTCTCTGCTCTCGGAACTGTCCGACCTACTTGAAGTTGATATAGGTAAACTATTAAGCGGTGATTTGGCACCCAATGACTTTGTGGGAGGAAATATGAAAAAGACAAAATATTATGTCTGCCCTATGTGTCATAACATTTCACTTTGCACAGGTGAAGCTGAAGTATCATGCTGTGGCAGGAAAATTGATCAGCAGAAAATGCAGAAAGCCGAAGAAAATGAGATGCTTTCTGTTGAAGTAATCGAAGACGACTGGTATATCACAGTGGTTCATCCAATGAACAAAGAACACTATATATCCTTTGTCGCATTTGCAACCGGTGACCGTGTACAGATTATCAAGCAGTATCCCGAATGGGATATGCAGCTTAGGATACCCAAAAGAGGTCATGGAATGCTTATTTGGTACTGTACAAGGCATGGTTTATTTTATCAGTTAATATAAAGGAGTTAGGTATGAAATTTATTGTTTTTAATGGAAGTCCTGCTGCGGCAGGTAGTAATACCAATGTAATTGCACGGGCTTTTTTAAACGGAGCAAAGCGAGCAGGTGCTGAAACCGAAAATATATTTATAATAGAGAAAAATATTGGGCACTGTAAAGGCTGTTTTTCATGCTGGTTCAAAACACCGGGAAAATGCGTTTTGGAAGATGATATGCAGGAATTACTTGAAAAGTATAACTCTGCCGACGTTGTGTGCTTTGCTTCTCCGGTCTACACTTGGAACATCACTGCGGCTTTAAAGAATTTTGTTGACCGTCTTGCCCCTCTGAAAAGCCCCTTGATAGTAAATAGAAATGACAATTTTGACCTCGCTGATTCTGTTTCCAAAACACAGCAGTTTATGGTTATTTCAAATTGTGGTTTTCCGGGGAACAACAACTTTGAAACGATGAAAGTTGTTGTTGCGTCTTGTAATCCTGTTTTGGAGATTTATAGAAACTGTGGCAAGTTACTGAAAAGCAAGGACGAAAAAATTAAAAGTGTTGTTGATGATTATTTGAGAGCAGTTGAGCAAGCAGGTTATGAAATGGCAACACAAAATAGCATTTCAAAAGAAACAGAAGCGGGGCTCCAAAAAGAGCTTATGTCTATACCTGAATATGTGAAATACATCGGAATGTAGCATAAAATGCCCATTTCTAAATTAAACGTACAGGCTTTCCTGATAGAGATGAATTTCAAGTCGTTTCTCTTTGGATTAAGAGAGTAGCACAAAAAATGCACATGGAATTAATTGGAGAAATTTAACGCTACACAAGGGAAATTGCTACCAATATGAACCTATCAGAGTTAACTGAAAAGCAACTATTAAAAACCTTTATTTAGAGATAAATATTACGCATCATTCTTGTTAACCTTGGAATTTTCTTATTTGGCGAACACTCAGTTATCTACGAATGCCGCCCAACACCGAGGTTGGGCGGCATCATTTATACTGAAGGGTTTAAGAATTAGCAGTTAACGGGATGAAGAAGGCATTATTAGTACCAACTACAAGTGGTGATCATCAGCATCGCCGGGTCCGGTTTAGTGGACATTTGGAAATCCCTCATTTTCCAATACTTTATATTTTACTAATACATATAAATCTCATATCATATTTACAGTCAGACTTAAAAGGCCATAATAACTTGAACTCCGAACTAAAATTTATCAAACCACTTTCTAATCTTAATTCTACGTCATGTTCAGCTTGAATAGCCCCTTCAATTTGACCGTACTGTCCTTCTATCCCCATCTCATATCCAAGAAATAATTTATCTTCGGTGCTCTCTATGACTGCAGCATTAAGCTTTTTTGCCACAATATCATTCATCTTTTTTATCTTGTCGATAACCAGATTATCTCCCTTCCCAGTTATTTGAAGACATATTGACCAAATCTGGTGTAAATAAACATTTATCTGACTATGGACTCCTATTAATATACTATTTTTATATGCATCTTTTCCGAAAACTAATGGATATTTGTCAATTTTGACAGTTAGATCATCGAGAAGACTTAATATTTTATGTCGACTAGACAAATTATTCGTGTTAGTAAAAAAATATTTCTTTACTAAATATTCATAATCTCTATATTCGCGATCCTCGATACCCAAAAAGTCACAAGCTATCAATTCGATTTTGTTGCTATTTACTAATGAATACTGGTTTATGCCCTCTTTCATAGAAGACATATCTATATCAATTAAAATTACTTTTTTAAATTTAGATTCAAGAATATTCAAATCAATATCATTACATTTACCTGCACCAAATATTGCTATACTTTCAAAGTCTGTAGTATTATTGATAATATATTCTGTCAATTTATATCTATAACTACTCCATTTTCTGTAAGCTCCGGCAATTGTTTGCAACTTCTTTAACTCGTCAAAAATGTTAAGGTCCATTAAAGCTCACCCCTCCATTGATTTATCCATTTCATTTTAAAAAAATTATAACACGGTCAATAATAACTAAACTAATAGAACATAAATTCTCTATTCAACTCCTGGACCCTCAATATATGCTTGAAGGATTAATTTACTTCTTTTCAAATATGGGCAGGAGAGTTCAATAGTACCTTTCAGACGAAATGTAATAGTACGAAACCAATGTTCGACTCAATCAGAATGTCGTTGCTTTAACAAAGCATTGGCCTCTTCTGGGGCATTCATCATTGCAACTCTGTATTCCAACATCCGGTTAAGAGTTCCAAGAATCTGATCCAATTCGTCCTTCTTATGTTCGATCTCACTGATCTTTTGTCGAATCCATTCAATGACTTGTAGATGGGTACGCGTATTTGTATCATGATCCCGCAAGATTTCTTTCAGTTCGGCTAGCGAACAACCCACCCCTTGAAACTTCTTTACCAGTTTCAGACGTTCAAGAGCCTCGTCTGAATAGTTACGATAGTCATTTTCCTCTCTTCGGACATGCCGACTGTCCAACAAGCCTTCCTTTTCATAAAAACGAATCGTGTAAGCTGTTAAACCTGTCTTTTCAGCTAATTCTTTAATTTTCATGTATATTTCTCCTCGGTATGACTTGCCTTAGAGTTAACTCTATAGTTTAAAATGAAATTGTTCAAGGAATAATACAACTCAACGAGTTAAGGAGGATATCATGATGCGTATTTTCGTAACAGGAGCAACAGGCTACGTCGGTTCTGCCATCGTCCGCGAACTCATCGATGCCGATCATAAAGTCGTCGGACTTACCCGCTCAGACAATGGCGCGACAATACTTAAGGAAGCTGGGGTCGAGGTGCATCGTGGTGATCTTGACGACCTCAACAGCCTTCGTAGCGGTGCCGCCACTGCGGACGGCGTTATCCACCTAGCGTTTAAGCACGACTTCTCGGACTTCGCTGGCTCGCTCGCAACCGATCTACTCGCCGTAGAGACGATAGGTTCGGCGCTTGAAGGCTCCGGCAAGCCGTTCGTGACCACTGCTCACGCAAACGGGTCGGCATCGGATAACGCGGCGATCGGGCTGGCAAAGCGTGGAGTGCGGACATCGATTGTGTCGCTTGCGCCGTCCGTGCACGGCGAGAACGACAAAGGCTTTGTGCCAAAATTGATTAACATCGCCCGCGACAAGGGCGTCTCTGCTTACATCGGCGACGGGTCCAATCGCTGGCCAGCTGTACAACGCCTCGATGCGGCTCGTTTGTTCCGCTTGGCGCTGGAAGCCGCCCCGGCGGGGTCACGACTAGACGGAGTCGGTGACGAAGGAATACCATTCCGTGACATCGCTGGTGTCATCGGCCGCCACCTGAATCTGCCGGTGGTCAGTATTTCACACGAAGAGGCAGAGGCCCACTTCGGCTTTCTTGGCGCTATTGCGGCGCTCGACATCCCAAGGTCAAGTGTACTGACTCAGGAACTATTGGGGTGGCGGCCTATACACCCCGGGCTAATCGCTGATCTCGAACAGGGTCACTACTTCAACAATTAAAGTGAGGGTGGGATGATTTAATCTCATGGAGCTAATGGCTCTGGAGCGGACGTTACCCCAGCGGTGTAATTAAATCAATTCATCAAGATCAGGTCTCGTAAAAATGCGAGACCTGCTATCTTTTTGTCAGCTATGATGAAAACGTAAGCTCCTAAAGGCAAAAACAGCCTCCTACAGACCTATCCGGATTGTAACATTGATTAGTTTGGATAAGTAGTTTTACAATTTTAATTGTTAAACTTCCATGAGGTCACGAACAAGAATTAGTGGAACCTGAGTTGAGACGCTATATCAGAATGAGAGAGTCTTACCATGATTTCTAAATGCTTTATCTATTAAATTATTCCATTCTTCTTAAGACAATACCAAGTGTTAATCACAAATGCGACACTTGTTACTAAAATTATTCCTAAAATTAATGGGATAGTTATTGGAGTAGAACGCTTTTTAAGCACGTAAAGTATAATGCCATCATTTATAGCAATAACTAATACACCTCTGATTATTAGCTCTGTTAAAACCTGCATTAACATTAAACCTCCTTATGATAAATGGCTACATTTGAAGATAGTATAAATTAATCTACGTAACTTCATTCTAGTTATATTGACGAAATTGCTAATTCTTACAATTAGCCCTCTTCTAAGGAAGGACTAATTAAGAATAATGGGAGTTTAAGGAACAGACAAGAATGTCTATAATGCAACGTTAAAAGTTACAAAAAGGTAGTAGTTCTATTGTCCTGAAAGACTCTAAATTAGTTATAGGGTTCTTTTTAATGTATTATGAATATGGATATCAATATCAATCGCATTTAGAGTTCGTCAAGAGGAGGGGAGTTTTACTGGTTAATGCAATTTTCCTATTTATCCTCGCTGGTTTAGCCGAAATAGGAGGAGGTTATTTAGTATGGCTTTGGCTTAGGGAAGCGCGACCCCTTTGGTATGGATTTATAGGGGGACTAATCCTGGTTCTTTACGGTATAATACCAACCTTGCAAAATTTTCCAAGTTTTGGTAGGACTTATGCGGCTTATGGAGAAGTTTTCATAATATTAGCCGTTTTGTGGGGGTGGGGAGTTGATAAGAAAATTCCCGATACATACGATTGGATAGGAGCATCCATTTGTTTGGTTGGTGTCTCCATAATGTTATGGGCCCCACGCCAGTAATTCTAAATAGTATACACGTTGTAGTAGTAACTCTCCCGTAGAGCTACTACTTTTCATAACCACAGTTATAAGGCTTAATAGAAATGCCCCGCTCACTCAGGCTATGATTATTTAGAGAACCCAATGACCAATTTGATAATTGACGGTATCTCCCAAGATTGCTGCGGAGCCAAGAATTATAAAAGTAAGACAATGTTAAAAGAACCACTAGCAGCAAAGGCACCTACAACAAAAAGCAACGAATCTCCAGGGAGAAATGGTGTAACAACCAACCCCGTTTTAACAAAAACTAGGGCGAAGAGTATCAAATACGTCCACAGGCCATACTTTGAATGACCACGCCTAAATTCTTGTCTAAGTGTAAAAAGAGATCGACCAACACTTATGAAATCCATGATATTTTCTCCGTAAACCCTTATGAATAAACTCTCTAATTATAAAGACGACTTCTAAGGGAAAAGTTCATGGAATTAACAACGAAATTTTTTATGGCGTGCACTTTTTTCGGCATTCCCTCGTCCTATCAATGTAGACAGTTTTTATTATGACAATGACAGGAGGAAAACAACTCAATGAATTCATTCGATCTTTTTGGCTACCATTTAATCAATCAGTGGGCAGGCCATCATCCAGTGTTGGATAAACTGATGGCTTTCTTTGCCCAATATGCTTTAGAGCTTTATGCAGTGTTATTTTTGCTTTCATGGTTTACTTTGCCTAAGTCAGATTCAAATAAGCGGCACGCCCTAGTTGTCGCAGGTTTTTCCGGCGTATTGGCTTTGGCTTTTAATGCGATTATCGGTCAGTTTTTCTTTAGACCTCGCCCCTTTGTAACACTACAAAAAGGAACTTTTGCCCAACTAATTCCCCACTCCCTAGATACTTCATTTCCTAGTGATCATACTTCAGGGAGTTTTGGCTTTGCTGCTGGATCGTGGAGAGAAGCAACCATATGGATAAGATGGACTTTTACGATCTTAGCAATTATTGTTCCTATTGCACGAGTATATACAGGAGTGCATTGGCCTACCGATGTCCTTGCGAGTGTTGTGATTGGTATTGTGAGCGCTAAGATCATGTGGCTTATGAATCATTATTTAAGACCAGTAACAAACCTTGGACTAAGGATTTTCCATTATGCAAAATATGCTAAAGAGGCAGAATAACACGCTAACACGGCATCCGGAAAGACCCCTGACCAATTCACCGAATTATCAGGGGTCTTTCTCTCATTAAGTCGAACTATTACTTATTTATTCCGAACAATTTCTTTGTACTTTAGAATAGAAAGTTTTGCTACCTCATAAATCCAGCGACCTAACTTTTTAAGGAACGGCCACCATTTATTGCGCAATACCCAAAGTATCCAGCCTATAATCAAGACTAGAAATAGGCCAATAGCTAATACAAGCGAAGAATATTCCTTATAGGTTGAACTAAGGAATAACTGTGCCGCAGCCCAATATCTATCGATTATTTGATTAGGCGGAGACGGCAATTCAACTATCTCTAAATAATTCTCATCATCTGTTATATGAACACGGATATAATGGTATTCACTGCCTTGACTTAGGAGTTCAGCCCCAGCACCTCCAGTAATGATGTACCTAACGTTTCCTCTTACAAAACTGAAAAAGCTATGAATGTGCGACAAGAAAACAGTATCAACCTTATACCTAGTCATTAAGTCTTCAAACTTTTTGGCTTCGGCTTTGTCGTTGAATGCATGGTCTATATCACTTGTACCACTTAACTTGTTCATCAATTTTTGCAATACGCCAGTTTTTTGTGATCCGGGATATGTATTCGGCGTAACATTGGCTCGGGGGTCAGTGGGAGGAATATGGGAAACTACGAAAATGCGTTTACCCTGCGCTTTTTGAAGGTCTGCTTCAAGCCAACGATATTGTTCTGGAGAGATGGCCGTTTTTTCTGCCCACCCTCTTGAACTGTCCAAAAAGATAAAGTGATTCTTCAAATAGTCAAAGGAATAGTAAGTAGGGCCAAAAAGCTCTGTATATATTGGCAGACCGTTCTCACGGATATCGTGATTTCCTAAAGTTGTATAGAGTGGAACTTGAAGCTTGGAAACAGTTTCGTAAAAAAGCCTATACCTATTCGGTTCTCCTCCGTAGACGAGATCGCCGTTGTCTACAACAAAGGCAGGTTTAATTGCGTTTACTTGGTCGATGATGTTAGAGAACGTACCATAGCCGTTTCTATTATCCCCTAGCATGATCACTTCAGGATTCTCTTGAGCACTAAGTTCAAATGTGATGGTTTTTGACTGGTTCGCCTGAAGGTCTACCGTAAATGAAATAGTGTGCGGGTCAATAGTCTTAAGATTTCCGATTTGATCACTGGTCTTTATCATAGCAGGGTTCACGTTTTCTAATCTGATGCCATATGACTTTTTCATTCCACTCTTAAATGAAACGATAGGGCTTGGCGAAAGAGACCGAAGCAGTAAACTTTCTTGGTTAGAGTTATCGACGATTTTCCCTTTTACAAACCCGCCCTCGATGCTAACCATATTACCATCCCAGTCATATGTGGAAACAGACGTGTAGGGATCGAAGGACAACGGTAAGGGTACGAAACCCTGTTGTACTTTGAAATTCTTGTAGCTATGTAAGATAAAAGCACTTGTAATCCCTAACCCTATTACAAGCAATATTAGGACCAACCATTTCTTTCGCATTTATCCACCTTCCACGGCTTTACATCTAGGTAATTATAACCACTTTGTGTAACGATTACCCTGAAATTGGGAATGCACCCTTGAACACTAGCGTTTTTCAATCAACAAAAATAGATTAATATCTTTAAATATTAAATTGTTTCTCGGTAACTCAAAACGTTGGCAGGCGTTAAGCGTTTTCTATTAACCGTGCTAGCCCAGCATAACTTATAAAACGTTCTGAGAATAGTTGTTCTATTCTGGAAGTATTTGGGGTTATAGTTCGCATCAGTATTATATTTTTCCTTCATCTCTCGCTATCATCAATGGACTTTAGAGTATGAAAATACGCTTCCTTATAAGTTGGAAGAATGAAATTCAAACGAGAAATAAACGTCCTACCTTTTTGGTTTTGGGCAATTAATTAATTTTAAGTTGTACAGTATTTTGTTAAACATTGTCAAGACGTAACACTTTCCAGAATGCCAGAGATAACCCCCAAGTCAAAACGAAAAGCATCACTAGAATATAACCCATATTTCCAAAGTTTAGGCTTTGAACCCAGTGCCAAAATTCACTGTTCAGACCTAATTTAGCACTGAGTATTTGGGCCAATTCAATAAATCCGATAAATAGTGCAGCTACCACCGATAAACCTGTAACCGATAAATTATAATAAATCTTTCTTAAAGGCGTGGTAAATGCCCAATTATACGCTGTGGTCATAAATATTCTATCGGCGGTATCCATTAGGCTCATACCAGCCGCAAACAGAATAGGTAAACAAAGGATTACAGTAAAAGGTATTGATTGCGTTACGGCGTTAGCCGCGATTGCTAATAAAGCCACCTCCGAAGCGGTATCAAACCCTAAACCAAATAGAAAACCGAGAGGATATACATGCCAACTCTTATTAATAAGGCGATAGATCGGACCAAAAAAGCGAGATAAAAAACCACCGTTTATCAGGTATTTATCTAAGTCTTCAGCCCCACATTCACCTCGCCTTAACTTAGAAAACACCTGGTAAATCTCAAACCAAATATAAAGATTAAATAATCCTATAAGAACAAGAAAGCCACCTGATACACTTGTTCCAATTACACTCCCGATTTCTTTCAACTGCGGTATATTTTTTTCAGCCCATCCCATTGATAAAGCAGTTAGTAACGCCATCACGAAAACGACTGTCGAGTGTCCAAGCGAGAAGAAAAATCCTACCCCTAAAGGATTTTCTTTCTGTTGAACCATTTTGCGAACTGTATTATCAATGGCGAATCACTACCTAATTCTGATGACAATTTTAGATATGCTACATTCGCACGATTTTTAAAATCTCGCTTTTGCTCTATTGTCCAAGGGGATGGAGTTAACCTTTTATATTATGAGAAAAATAGCTAGCCAATACTTGAAGACTTTCATCCCGCAATATTCCCGCTGTCACCTCTGGCTTAAATGACGAGTTTTCAAATACAATTTGGCAGCAATGACTGCCATTTTCTCCTAATAAATTACATAAGTCAATATCACTGACCCCATAAACAAGTCTGCCAAGCTTTGTCCAAACCATTGCACCACAGCACATGAAACATGGCTCACAGCTTGAATACAACGTATATTCATGCAAATCCACAATATGTGTTTCATTGCAAAAATTCCGAATTAATCCAGCTTCAGCGTGAAATGTCGGGTCAGTTGCAGTATATATCTGATTTTCATTTGTATAAACTATTTCGTTATCTTTTACAAGAACCGCCCCAAAAGGTTCATTGCCATGTTCTACCGCTGATACAGCCAATTCTATTGCTTTCTTCATGAAAAATTCATCTGTTCTCATATATATCCTCCTAAAAACCCCCGATTTATCGGGTATTTTATAAATGATTCATAAGCCACATTTTTCTACCAATGCGTCACAATGGCAACATGTATAAACGAAATCTGCATTGTTTAATAACCTCTTGAAAAATATGGGCAATCCTACAAATGCCGTCCAACCTCTGATTGAGGGGGGCTTTACCCTCATTATTTTCGCCACTGTTGTTTGTCAAAGATATTCATTTTGATTTTGTCTCAAAGCAGAAATTACAATTACTAATAATGGAATAATTGTACCAACCACAATGGAGGGAATATCAAAAGGCAGTTATAAAATACATTGAGAGCATTTACGTTAGGGCGGCCTTGAAAACCTATCCAGTAATAGTTCGTATCCTACAATGAAATCGCCCATAGACGTTATCTTATTATATCATTAAATTACAAAAATTGGTTCATATACATCCTGCTTCTTGGCCCTAGTCCATAAAAATGTTCCACTGTTCAGCAAAATTTTAGCATTTTTTCAGCATAGGAAATAGCAAAATTTTAGCACATTATCAGAGATAATATACAATTATTTATTTTGCTAAGGAAGTGCTAAAAAAATGCTGTTTTAACGGCAAACCATTTTCCCCGAGAAATCTAAATGAACAAATTAACATTGGAATCCTCGGCTTCTCCCAAGTAATAGCCAACTCCTCCAATTTTAATGCCGTCAAGTAACTCCTCCTGTTTTAGACCCATTACATCCATTGACATTTGGCAGGCCACTACCTCTACTCCATTGCTCATGGCAGCATGAATTAGCTCTTCGAGAGAAGAAACATTCTTGTCCTTCATGACTTTTCTAATCAGTTTCCCTCCCATACCCAACATATTCATGTTAGACATTTTAAGCCGCCTGCTTCCCCTTGGCATCATCATGCCAAACATTTTATCGATAAAACCTTTTTTAACGCTGAGTTTTTCGTGCTTACGCAAAATATTTAATCCCCAGAAGGTGAAAAACATGGTAACTTTCCTGCCCATTGACGCAGCTCCATTTGCGATTATGAAAGAGGCAATGGCTTTGTCTAAATCTCCGCTAAAGACAACAATTGTCTTATTATCTTTTAATGTAGCTTCTCCCGACTCTTGCTTCACTGAATCCTTTTTAGCATCTTTTCTAATGAAAGCTGTGATAATACCTCCGTCCTTCGAAACGTCTATGAGTTGATTATTGGTTCTTTTACACCAAGCTTTAATATCCTCATAAAAGCCCGGATCCGATGCCGAAATTTTGAGTATTTGGCCCTGCTCCAAATCGTCGATAGCAGCCTTAACTTGCATTAATGGCCCCGGACAGCACAGCCCGCAGGCATCAATGTTTTTATCAAAATCCCCCACCCCACCTGGTCCTAAATTGAATTGCAGATTCACGTCGCTAGACTTTCGAGGATCGAATCCTAGAATCGAGGCAGTTTTATAGCCTCCAGTAACATTGAGTACGCTGTAGCCATTTTGACTCAGTATCCTATCCGCTATATATCCCCTTAAGCCTACTTGGCAGTACTCTACTATTTTTTTATTCCTATCTAACTCGCCCATTCTATCCCTTAAGCTATCCAAAGGAATGTTGATTGAACCCTGTAAGTGTCCATTGTTAAATTCCTCCTCAGTTCGTACATCCAGAAGAATTGAATCCTCAACTTTGGTCCACTCGATGTCTTTCCACGCCACCACATGAGTTCTTCCTGCTAGTACGTTTTGAGCCGAAAAACCGGCCATATTAACAGGGTCTTTTGCTGATGAGAAAGGAGGAGCATAGGCTAGTTCTAATTCAGCTAAGTCGTCCACAGTGCCTTTTAGTCTAATCACTGTAGCAATAACATCAATTCGTTTGTCGACGCCATCGTAACCTATTCCCTGGGCTCCTAGCACTCGGCCTCCATCATCAAAAATTAGTTTTAATGACATCTGTAAGGCTGCAGGGTAATAGGACGCATGAGCCACAGGGTGAACGTATACTATCTGATAAGGGATATTTGCTTTTTGCAGGGTTCTTTCATTTGCCCCTGTACTTGCCGCCGTTAAACTGAAGACTTTAATGATTGATGTTCCTTGAGTGCCCTTATAAATCGAATTCAAGCCTGCAATGTTATCAGCAGCTATTCTTCCTTGCTTATTTGCTGGTCCCGCCAGAGGGATAGCGGTTTTTTGTTGAGTAATAAAGTCGACTACTTCTATTGCATCTCCTACAGCATAAATACCTTTTGCATTGGTCTGCATTCGTTCGTCAACGACTATATGACCTTTAGTCCCTAACACTAATCCCGAGTCTTTTAGGAAGGAGGTTTCAGGCGCTACCCCGATTGCAAGGATGACTAGATCGGCGGCAACCGTCTTTCCACTACTCAACGCGACTTCGATTTGGCTTCCGACCTCATTAAAAGCTTTTACACCATCTCCTAATATGATATCTACGCCATTTTCCACTAATTCCTTTTCGGCTATAACCACCATGTCTGAATCAAAAGGAGCTAGGACATGAGGCGCAGCTTCGACTAAAGTTACTTTCAGACCTCTTTCTATAAGGTTCTCTGCCATTTCGACCCCTACGAAACCTCCACCAATAACTATGGCGCTATTGATGCCCTTTTGATCAATGTAGGATTTTACACTATCTGTGTCCGGAATACTTCTCAATGTAAATATCTTAGAATTGCCTATCCCCGGGATATTTGGGCGAAGTGCTTTGGCTCCTGGTGCCAAAATTAATGAATCATAGGTTTCATCATAAACGCCTTTATCTCTACTTCTGACAGTAACCTTTTTCTTTTCTATGTCGATACCAACAACTTCACTATTAACCCTCACATCGATGTTAAACCTTTCTTTCATTGCCTCAGGAGTCTGTACGAGAAGTTTGTCTCTGTCTTTTATGGTTTCACCAATGTAATACGGAAGGCCGCAGTTGGCAAAAGAAATATATTCATCTCTTTCAAACATTATTATCTGAGCTTTTTCATCAAGTCTTCTGAGTCGTGTAGCAGCGGAGGCGCCCCCTGCTACTCCACCAACAATGAGTACCTTTTTCATCGTAAATATTCCTCCAAAAATGCTAAAATAGTATTAGTGTATAATTTTAAGCTAGTGTGATTTCCGGTCGCCACAAGCCTTTCTACATAACACACACTATTATACCCCCCCAAGGTAATAGGGTCAATGGGAATTGAAACCACACTACAAGGACAAAGTGTTAGGGCCCTCGAATTCCTTCATAATGCTTAAAAATCAAAAACTGTCAGAACTCAACGAGTTTAACAGTCCAATGTTTCAGAAATGACAGCTGGAATCTCCACTGAATACTAGTCCTACCTATGGTTGTATGTTAAAAGTTGCCATGATATAGTTTTAAATGAAAGATGGCTTCATATTATTGCCTACTTCTCTTTTAGGAGAGGATAAAAATAATGGGGTGTTCATGTGGAAAATGTAGGGCTTGTACTCGAAGGCGGAGGTATGAGGGGGCTATATACCTGCGGTGTCTTGGAGTACTTTATGGAAAAAGATTTATATTTCAATTATGTAATAGGAGTATCTGCCGGAGCATGTAATGCTGCTTCGTATATTTCGAGGCAACAGAGGCGAAATGAAAAGGTCATTATCGGGTTCGTTAAGGACTGGCGGTATATGAGTTTAAGAAATTTAATCTTGGGCAAATCATACTTTGGTATGGATTTCATTTTTGATGAAATTCCCAACAAGCATGTTTCATTTGATTTTGAGACCTTTTATAAGTCTCCCGGTGTTTTTTTGGTCGGAGCAACTGATTGTCGATCGGGTAAGCCGATTTATCTGAATAAGGACGATTTAGGTGAGCAGTTCCAAGCTTTAAGGGCGTCCGCTTCTCTGCCAATGATCTCGCCAATTGTGAATTATAGAGGTTATGAACTATTAGATGGTGGACTTTCCGATTCCATACCCATTAGAAAATCCATTCAAGATGGAAATACCAAGAATGTAATTGTTTTAACGAGAAACAAAGGCTATAGAAAGCGTCCCGGGAAATTTAATGTTTTACTAAAACTAAACTATAGAAATTACCCCCTATTAATTGAAACCATGCTAAACCGCTATAAGAATTATAATAAAACCCTGGATTATATTGAAGAACTTGAAAGCGAAGGTAAGGCGATTGTCATAAGACCTACAAAAGAATTGGAGGTCGGTCGATTGGAAAAAGATCCTCAAAAGCTTCGCAAACTGCTTGACCAAGGATATGAGGATACTAAAAGTTCTTATGAAAGAATTATGGAATTTGTCTAATGAAGGAGACTATGATTGTTCAATTAAAGGATAGTCTAAAAAGGGGAACGGGTAAATTTTACCCCGTTCCCCTTTAGGCTATCCTCTTTGAGCGGCCAATTACTTATTTTGGTAAACCAGTTTCTCATTAAACTACTCGATCAGTTTATCTAGTTCTGGTCCCATCTGATGCAACCTACCCTAGTATTCGTCATAATCGTACCATTGGGCATTCGGATCATCCAGCTTATACTCTTTGTTCAATCCAAGTGTAGTTACATGAGGTTATGATCAATGATACATTTCTGCAGAGTCCGGTTCATTGCAAAGTCGTAAAATACCCAAGCTGTCATTGTCATCCTATGGCAATGACAGCTTGGGTATTTTTAACATTATGAACCCAGGTATATGTTTATCTCCAATACTTTCAATTCTAGGTCACCAAAGCCATTATTCAGTAAGGTTGGGCATTGTAATTTGATCATTAGCTTCCTTACCTCGTCCAGCTACCTTTGTGCGATAATTTCGCGTTAGATTACTGTTAATGTACTTGACAATGACTATGAACGATGTATTATTGTGTTAAGTTGTTAATACAATAATACAAGAGGTGAATCAAATGCCATGGAAATTAAAATCTGACAGACCTATTTACACTCAGCTGATTGAACAAATTGAGCTGATGATAGTCTCCGGTGTCTATCCCCCGGGGTCCAAACTGCCTTCGGTACGGGATATGGCTCAAGAGGCCGCAGTAAATCCCAATACCATGCAGAAGGCTCTGGTGAAATTGGAGGAAGATGGTCTCATCATTACACACCGCACAAGCGGTCGATCGATTACGGAGGATACACGTATGATTGAAGGGGCAAAAACCAAATTGGCTCAGGAGCAAATCTCGGAATTCCTGGAAAAAATGCAAATGCTAGGCTTTGAGCAAAAGGATATCTTAACCATTATTAATAACATGGTAAAGGAGATGAAGGAATGAGCACTATTTTAGAATGCAACGGCCTTACAAAAAAGTTTGGAAGCAAAGTAGCCGTATCTTCCGTTGATCTAAAGATAGCGCGCGGGCAAATCGTAGGGCTTCTGGGGCCTAATGGCAGCGGAAAAAGCACCCTCATCAAGCTTGCGAACAAACTCTTGACTCCCACCTGTGGAACTATTCTCATTGGAGGTAAGAAACCCGGCATCGAGACGAAGAGTATTGTATCCTACCTCCCAGAAAGAACTTATTTGAATGATTGGATGCGCGTACACCAAATTATTGATTTCTTCTCCGATTTCTATGATGATTTTAAACCAGAGAAGGCCTTCGACATGCTTAAAAGCCTCAATATCAATGCTAATGACCGACTGAAAACCATGTCCAAGGGAACGAAGGAAAAGGTGCAGTTAATTCTTGTCATGAGCCGTGAAGCAGAACTTTATCTCTTGGATGAGCCTATAGGCGGAGTAGATCCGGCAGCAAGAGATTATATTTTGAAAACTATTCTTAATAATTACAATGAAAATGCAACTGTGATTATCTCGACCCACCTCATTTCAGATATAGAAAATATTTTGGATTATGTGATTTTTATCAATCAAGGCCAAGTAGTTTTGACCTCTTCTGTGGATGATATCCGAGGCGAAAAGGGAAAATCTGTCGATGCTTTATTCAGGGAGGTGTTTAAATGTTAAACAAGCTTTTAAAGTATGAACTAAAAGCTACCGGACGAATCTTTCTACCGTTATTCCTCGCTTTGCTGTTGTTCGCAGGAATCACAAGATTAATTTCTCCTTTAGGTCCAGAGAAATTTGATACTATCGCAATGATTAGCAAGGCCATCTATACCGTTATTATGGTGGGAATGTTCGTTATGACCTTTATTATGATGATTCAACGCTTTCATAAGAATCTGCTTTCCGATGAGGGCTATTTAATGCATACACTACCCGTAAAGCCCTGGAAACACATTGTTAGTAAACTTCTAGTGTCCATGCTCTGGATGGTTACCAGTGTCATCATCGCCATGATTTCCATTCTGATAATCGCTTACAAAAAAGGGGCAGTCACTGAGATCGTCAAAGGATTGGCAACTGCTCATAATAAAGTTATTGAACAATTGGGCGCTTGGGCATACCCTTTGACGTTTGAGATGATTCTGGTAGTTCTTTTATTTCTGGCTTCAGGCATTTTGATCATTTATGCTTCGGTTGCCCTCGGACATCTCTTCAACCGGCATAAAATGTTGGCATCTTTCGGTGCCTTTGTTGGCCTCAATGCTCTTTCCCAAATCTATTTTGGACTGATAAGCTCAAGCTTTAGATCGGCTCATTTTGCCAATATCCATCTCTCTACCATGGGTTTCGTTAGTAGTCAATCAGTAATTCAGCTGGCGATTGGTTTAGGAATCCTTTTTGTCGGACTTCTATGTGCAGCTTACTTCGCCATAACGAATTTCATTTTGAGTAAACGGCTTAATTTGGAATAAAGCAATAATAACCCACGCCATTAACAAGGTAAATAGCCAATGACTCCCGATGCTTCGGGAGTCATTGGCTATTTCTTTTTATATCACCTACTGTGCTCTACGCATTCCTTAAGCTCCAAGTTGCGGTTGCGGATGCAAATCCTTAATCCCTAGCCATTTCGGAGTTAACAGAATCGCGATAAGCAAGGCTCCAACACCAAAGCCGATCAACATCAGCACCGATGTATGAAGCGGGATCTCCGCGCTGCCAGAAATGATCTGACGCAGTGCTGCAATACCATAGGTCATCGGAAGATAGGGGTGAATTGCTTGGAAGAACTTCGGAACTAAAAAGACAGGATACGTTCCCCCACCAGAGGTCAATTGGAGCATCAATAGTACAATCGCTACGAACCGACCGGCCATGTCAAACAGCTCGACCAGCATGAAGATAATGGCTGAGTATGCGAGCGACTGCAAGATGTTAAATCCGTAAAACGCGAGAATGTTTTGTGGCTGAAGTCCTAAGATCGTAATGAGAACAAAGGAAGAAATGATCGCTTGGGCGGAGCCGAACAGGGCTACAGTAAGATACTTCCCAAACAGAATTCTAATCTTCGAGACACCGGATGCTCGCAGGCTATTTTCCTTAAGACCTACGAGGAAAAAGAGCATCAAGGCGCCTACCCAAAGGGATAGCGGTACAAAGTAGGGGGCAAAACCCGTGCCATAATTTTTTACAGGATGGATTTGCGTCTCATCTACCTGAACCGGTTGCCCCATGGCCTTTGATACCGTGTCAGGGTGGTTTGGCAAGTCCTTCTGAAGTTGAGCGACGCCATCCTGAAGCCCGTTGTGGAGGTCGAGGCTTCCCGTCCGTGCTTGACTAAGGCCGTCTGTTAGGGATGCACTTCCGTCATGCAAAGCGACAATCCCCTGGAGTAAGGACTCGGAACCAACAGCTGTCTGGTTCATCCCATCTTCTAAGGACTTCGAACCATCAGCCAAGGTTTTCGCACCGCTCACCAAGTCACCGAGTTTACCGACAAAAGTATTCATGCCATCGCTTAAGTCCTTAAACCCCGACTTCAACTGGTTAAGCCCCTTTTGGAGGGATTGACCACCCTCTACAAGGCCTGGGAAAGCGGACGCTCCATTGACAAGTCCAGAGGAAAGTTCCGAACCTCCAGTCGTCAAATCATGAAGTCCCTCCGTTAAGGTGGAGGAACCTGAATATGCCGCTGCAAGTCCACTTGTCAGATCCGTTGACCCCGATTTCAAGCGAGCCGATCCTGGGACGAGCTGATCCAGCGCATCGTTGCTGCCTTTTAGCAGTTGCTGTAACCCTTGGTCCAGAGTCGTTAACCCAACATTAAGGGCCTTAACTCCACCCCAGATCGTTTGAGGTTTTTGAAGATCATCCTGGGGATTATAGAGACCAGCGTCCACGGCCGCGATGCCACCGGATACCAGGGCTAAACCTGAATCAACCTGACTGGTGATTTGCGCGATCATACCACTCTGCGGAGCGACATTGGCTTGAGCCTTTTGGATCTGATCGATCGCCTCCAAAACAGCTGGATCTGTACTGTTCAACGCTTCCAAACTGGCTAAAGCCGTGGACAGATTACCCTGTGTCGCTTGAAGCACTGGATTAATTTGAGCTAATCCACCACGGGCACTTTGCACCCCCGGCGTCAGTTGCTGACTCAAAGTCGCGTGAAGCTTGAGCACGCCTAGGAGCAAGGAACCCTGTTCACCCGTTGCCTTCACCGCTTGGTCAGTCCCAGCGATCAAGGCAGGAACCCCTTGAGTCGGATGATTGAGCTGACTTTGCATTTGCACTAAACCACCGTTAATTTGTGTGCTTCCGTCTTCTACTTGCAATGATCCATTATAGGCCTTGCTAAGCCCTGCCTTAAGGTCAATTGATCCCTCGTAACCTGACTTTAGGCCATCGTAGAGTTTAGCAGATCCCACGGCTGCATCCTGCAAGGAAGTATTCGCTTGATTGAGGCCTTTGACCAATTCATCTGAGCCGTCAGCTAATTTCACAGAGCCATTATAGGCCTGATTGACCCCATCCTGGACCGTGACGGACCCAGCATGAAGTTGAACGGATCCTTCCTCGAGGTCAGCGTTGCCTTGAGCGACTTTCTGGCTCCCATCTTTCAAGGCCTTCACTCCATCATTGAGCGTTTGACTACCAGAAGCCGCCTCCTGAAGATGCTGAGTAATTTGGCCGCTCCCACCATAGGCTTTGTCAATCCCTTGAGATAACTCCTTCGACCCATCCGTTGCTACTTGCAAATTAATCTTCATGTCATCGAGGTTACCGAACACATTCTCTAAAAAGTTACCAGCGATTTGTCCATTAAGATCCTCTTGTAACTTAGCGATGACTTTGTTACCAATCTGTTCGGCCAAATAATTCTTACTCGGATTAGAATAGTATAAGAGTTTAGCTTTCGGTGCCGCTTGACCCGTTGCGGAATCTTTAGTCGTGTTAAGAATCGATTGCGAAAAATCTTTGGGAATAACGACAGCTAGATCGTACTTGGAGGTGTTTAACCCTGCAAAAGCATCCTCCTGAGTCGTAAATTTCCAGCCGACTGACGAATCGTCCTTAAGTTTAGCGACGAGTTCCTGTCCAGCCTTCACCGTTTGCTCCTGGCGGGCAGCAGGAACATCCTGATTGACAATCGCCACGTGCATACGTTCTAGATGTTCATAAGGATCCCAAAAAGCGTAAAGATAGAGCGAACTATACAGCAGCGGAATCAGCATAATGACAACGGCAGCTAAGGCCGCAAAGCGATTACGCGAGAGCCGTTTCAGCTCCAGACCAACGAGTTGGCTCGGTCGCATGCTGCTCCACCTCCTTTCCCTGAGGAATTAGAATGACCTGATCACATTTGGCTGCAACCTCTTGAGAGCGGGTTGATATTATGATGGTTTTGTCTTGGTTTCTGAGGTCCAGAAAATGGCTCCAGAGAGTCTCTGTCTCTTCGGTTGTCAACCGGTATTCCGGCTCATCGAGTAGAAGAGTCGGCGATTCATTCAGTAGGGCCAGTGCCAGGCTCGCTTGGGCACTGACCAAAGCTGGGAGGTCGTCTGTCAGAACCCTTGCATAACGCTCCAGTCCCAACTCATGGAGTACATCCTTAACCCGGTCTTTCGGCTTACTAACCTTTAATGTCTTGGCCTGCAAGAGAAGATTCTCTTCCAGATTCAGTTTCGATAATAGTGGGCTAAACTGGGGAATGACACCGAGCCCCACCGATTGACGTGCTTTGCGCGGACTTTTAGTCACATGGATCCCATCGACGATGATCTCTCCAGAAGTTGGTTTCATCAGCCCTGCTAGCATAAGCAATAAGGCGGTTTTGCCGCTTCCAGTCGGACCATAGAACGCGGTAAGCTTTCCACCCTTCAGCTCAAGCGTAAAGTTTTCAATCATGGTCTGTTTTTTGTGCTTCAACGTGACATTCTGACAAGTAACCGACATCTCGTGATCCTCCATTTCTTACTTAGTATCTGACACTTTATAATAGGTCACTACATTTAGTTTGACCGGTCAGTCAAATTGATTTTGAAAAAATAACTGCTTCTCTTTAAGCAGTCGACGAGACTATTCATTTAAATAAGAACCCAATTAAAACACAGGTTATGGCATGGAGATTCCCTTCAGCCAATAGTCCTGTATTTCAGCGACCGTCTGTGTGAGATCAACGGGTTTTTCAGAAAGCAAGATATGCAAACTTGCTGCCGCCGTCATTCCAAAAATTGAGCTGGCAAGTAACGTCGGATCCGTCGGCCTGATTTCACCCGCGTCGATTCCCGTATGGATAATCTCCTCCAGAAAGGTTAGGTATGTTTGCAAAACAGCCCGAAATTCTCGCTGGCGATCCTGTTTTCCCCAGACTTCGCTCAGTAAAAGCTTAGCAAATTCCGGATATTCGAAGGACAGTTGCGTCTGAATTTCGATCGTTTTCTTGAGTCTGGCAATCGGTTCCTTAATTTCTGTGATCGCTGCTCGTGCGGTATCAAGAAATTGGTTAACGGCACTTTGAATCATACTTACAAACAGGTCCTCTTTACTTTTATAGCGGTAAAACAGTGTGCCCTTTGCAACCTTAGCCTGTTGGGCAATGTGATCCATTGTCGCACGTTCAAAGCCTTCCGCAGCAAAAATTTGCATGGCAGCCTGAAATATCGCCTTTTCTTTATCAGCCAACATCTCTCGACCCTTCTTACGATTAATCTGACCAGTCAGTACAAAATTAAGTGTATGCCGAATGATGGGTTTCGTCAAGAGGTTCGTAAAAATATTGGGATCCGTGCCCCCCCCTTGAACCCAATGTAACCGCCCCGTTAAGGATTGGCGTTGGCTAATCTCTCACTCAAACGGGTATTCCTCTTCGACGTCTTATTATTGCGGACTGACATACTAACTGCCTTCTTGGTACCTACTAGAACAAAAACCTTCTTCGCCCTAGTGACACAAGTGTAGAGAAGATTTCTCTGTAGCATCACATAGTGCTGCATCGTTAAAGGTGCAACGACGATCTTATATTCACTGCCCTGGCTCTTATGAATTGTGGTGGCATAAGCCAAAACGACTTCGTCAAGCTCTGTAGCATCGTAATCGACGAAAGTTCCATCAAAATTCAAGACAAGAGTACGTTCTTCAGTGTCGATGTTGGTGATGCTGCCAATATCTCCGTTAAAAACGTTCTTATCGTAATTGTTTTTAATCTGCATGATCTTGTCGCCTAGTCTGTAGACCATGCCACCATATTTTATAGAAATGCTGGAGGAATTGAGGGCCGCCTGTAAAACCACATTGAGGTTCACCGCTCCTGTTTCTCCCCGTTGCATTGGGCAAAGCACATGGATGTCGTTGATTGGATCCACTTTGTAAAAGGAAGGAAGCCTCCTTGTACAAAGCTCCTTAATCGTTTGGACTACTTTGGTTGGCTCATCTTCTTCAATGAAAAAGAAATCACTCGTCCGTGGACCCTTCAAGTCTGGAAAGTCCCCGTGATTAATTTTATGGGCGTTGGTGATAATGGCACTGCCCTGGGCCTGCCGAAAGATTCTTGTGAGCTTAACGACGTTGACGACACCTGAGTCGATAATATCGTTTAGCACATTGCCAGCGCCTACCGAGGGCAGCTGATCAACATCACCCACTAGGATGACCACGGTTTCATTGGCTACTGCTTTTAAAAGGTTGTACATCAGGATGGTATCGACCATCGACGTCTCATCGATAATCAGCACATCACATTCCAGGGGATATTCGGCATTCTTTTTGTAACCCTCTGGTGGCTTGTACTCTAGTAAACGGTGAATGGTTTTTGCCTCTAGCCCCGTAGTCTCTGACATTCTTTTTGCGGCTCTGCCCGTGGGGGCAGCCAGTAATACTCGAGCACCCAGTAATTCAAACACCTTGATAATCGCAAGAGTAGTTGTTGTTTTACCTGTTCCTGGACCACCCGTAAGCACCATGAATTTTGAAGCCGCTGCAGTCTTTACCGCATCCTTTTGCACCTCGTCGTACCTAATGTCATACTGCTTTTGGATCCGCTCAACTATATCCTCCACATTTGCAGAGGGGTAGAGAGTGTCAACCGAAAGTATAGCCTTCATTCTGTTCGCGATTCCCAGTTCGCTGTGATAAAAGGGCAGTAAAAAGATAGCCTCCCCTTCATCGAGCATGACGGCCTTTTCCTCGATCATCCGATCAAGCATTAAATTAACCCGTGATTTCTCAATCTCGAGGATTTTCTCCGCCTCTTCCAGCAGCTGTTCCCTTGTACCATAGCAGTGTCCGTCATTGGAAAGTTCGTTCAGGACATACACAATCCCTGAACGGCAACGTTCGAAGGAGTTTTTCTCAAATCCCATCTGCAAAGCAATTTTATCCGCCGTTTTAAAGCCGATGCCCCAGATGTCATCCGCCAGTCTATAGGGGTTGGTTTTGACAATTTCGATGCTCTCATTTCCGTAGGTCTTATATATTTTTACGGCAAAGGCCGTGGAGACACCCTTGCTTTGAAAAAAAAGCATGACATTTTTGATTTCCTTTTGCTCTTGCCAGGCTTTTTTGATCATCTCCACTCGCTTTTGTCCGATGCCCTCAACTTTAACTAAATAGTCCGCTTCCTCCTCCAAGACCCTCAAGGTGTCTTCTTGGAAATGTTGAACAATTCTCTTGGCGTAAGCCGGCCCGATACCCTTGACAAGTCCGCTTCCCAAGTATTTTTGAATACCTGCAACCGTTGCTGGAAGGGTTTCACGATAATCCTGCGCCGTAAACTACTTCCCGAACTTGCTGTCCATCTTCCATTCACCTTTAAGTCGAATGATGGAGCCAACATTCACTGCCGCCAGACTTCCCACGACCGTTACGAGGTCTGTAAAACCCTTGGCCTTTATTTTAATGACACTAAAGCCATTCTCTTCATTTTCGTAGGTAATTCTCTCGACAACCCCGCTTATGTATTCCATATTGAGCCCCGCCAATCATCCAGCGATCGTAGTATCCTTTGATATAAGGCCTTTTACTTTTTTCTTCGATATACTACAGGGTTTATATCCCCCAGCGTATAATTTCCCAAGCCGCATTCCTACAAGCGAAGCGAGCTCCTTTATAGATGACACTCCCCCTTCAGATAAAGCTGACAATAAAACATTGCCACAAGCAGTAGCATCTTCTAAGGCGTTATGATGCACAAACTCGTGCTTAATAAATTTACAAACTGTATCAAGTTTATAGTTGTCTAAACCGCTCCACGTCTTGAGCGCCGTTTTATAGGTACATAAATATTCTACTTCAGGATAAGGGATGTCGTACAAATCCAAAACGTGACGCAATACCGACATGTCAAAGGAGGCATTGTGAGCAATAACATAAGCATTTTCAAAGAACGGCTTAAGTTCGGCGTAAATCACATCAAATTCTGGAGCATCTTTGACGTCCTTCTCTTTGATTCCATGGATCATAACATTAAAAGGATCAAAATAACTATACTCGATATGTGGTTTTATAAGCCAATACTTGGTATCGATTATCTTTCCCTCATCGATCACTGCAATTCCCACTGAGCATGCACTTCCAATAAAACCGTTCGCTGTTTCGAAATCTATACACACGGCCCTCATTGAACGTCCCCCCCTTTATTCATTCGTTTCTATTATTTCGATTAAGAACCGTTCAATTGGACAAACACCAACCTCTTTCCTTTCGCATACTATACCACAATGCGAAAGGAGTGAAACTGATGTTAATGGAAGTTTTCCTGACTAGTTTTGCCCTCTCAGTCCTCAAAGGGATGACCCTACTCGTTTCATATATTAACAATAACTCATTTCCACACCCTCTGAGTAAAGAAGATGAAACACGCTACTTTCAAATCTTACAGCGCGGTCATACTGACTCAGATTCAGATTCAGACTCAAATCTAGACGTGATAGACGAAATCATTAACGTCGAACAGGCCCGAACCATGCTGATCGAACACAACATGCGTCTAGTGGCCTATATTGTTAAAAAATTTGGAGATACGGAAGAAAAAAACGAGGATCTGTTCTCGATAGGAATGATTGGCCTAATCAAAGCGATCGATACCTTCAAACCTGCTATAGGAGTCAAACTAAGTTCTTATGCGACACGCTGCATCACGAACGAGATTTTTATGAACTATCGTAAAGATAGAGGGAAATCTGAAACGTCCCTTTATAAGCCCCTCGGGGAAGATGATAGTGGGAACGAACTAACTATTATTGACAGCCTGGAAGCCGATCTCAAACCAATTCCTGATCAGATCATAAATGAGGAAGATCACCGAATTTTGCTAGAAAGCGTTGATAAACTCCCGCCCCTTTGCCGCCAAGTCCTTCAAATGAGATATGGTTTGACGAACAGCCCGGAGCGTTCACAACAAGAAGTAGCCGATACACTTAGAATATCACGTTCGTATGTTTCAAGGATAGAAAAAAAAGCGATCCAGAAACTAATCCAAGAAATGAAGGAGAGCAGGCCATAAAAAAGCCGATCGAAGCCATTAAGATTGGTTTCAACTACCATCCATTTTAATAAGGTCTAGCGGTTAAGAAAAGTTCTAACCGCTAGACCTTATTAAAATGATAAAAGATCCAATTGTTTGTTCACTTCTCCTGTTTGTTTTCGTCAACTGAAAAATGAAGCCTGTTAACTGCAGCAAAACACCATTTCGCCAAGTTCAACCCCTAAATTTCCCGCTACAATCTCACACTTAGCTCGCAGCAAGAAATACAGCCTTCTATCCTCCTTGCCAAGCGCTTCTAAAGATTCATAATTAGCCTGTCCTTTACTGATCACTATGTCAGCCTTTTTATAGGCCTGTTTAAATTCTTCCGAACAGTCTTTGAGAATTGTCCCTAAAAAGCCGCTGCCATTAGAAATTACGCGTATATGCTCTGTCATACCTACATACGTCGCATCTTCCATCGTGGCATCATTCAAAATCGGTCGGTCCTTAACTGCATATGTTACCTCGATCCCGAATTCGGATAGTTGCTCTGCTAATAGCCTATCGAAAGCAATTTCCCCGCTGTTATCTCCGAGAATTAATATCTCCCGGGCTTCTTTTAGTCTTTGCAGGAAAGATGCGTAGTCATCCCGGGCAAAACTCTTCTCCATGGCCTCCTGAATACTCCCCTCAACATCAAACTCTTTCAGAATGCCCATATCGATAATATTCCCGGCAACGGCGATTTGCAAAGACATAAAGAGTGGATCCGTACTTTGGTGAATCCTCTCTTTTAACTGGGGCAGGAGTTTAAGAGCCAATTCATTGGACTCCTTCTTAGCCCTATGAAATGGATCCTCGATTCCCAACAGCTCATTGACCTTTCTGAGAATAATGGTCGAGTTCTCAGCGGGAGTTCCTTGCGGGTCTAATCGAGGAAGGAGGGGCAGCGTTTGATGGATGATTTCTCTCGCTTTCTCCTCATGGATTTCAGTTTGTGCTAAAGTATTGATCGTTTGCTTTATATAGCAAGGAATACACTCCAGGGTAACGTTCACAATTAGAAGGCCTCCTCGTCGTTATTCTCAATATAAGCAATATATTTGGCAATTTTATTGATCCAATTTCCTGTAAAACGCTAAAAAACCGTCCGACAAATTTTATAATAAACCCTATTCATCAGATCATCGTAGAATCTAATATATGCCTGAGCATTTTTTCTTTAAGTGCTATTCAATAAAGCCGCCTGACTTTGAACAGGCGGCCTTGTTATTGTTTGTCACGATTACTTTTCGATCCGTTCGTCTTTCGTTTCAGAAGATTTTCCGTCAGTAGCCTTTTTGAACTCTGCGATCCCTTTGCCTAAAGACTTTCCGATGTCTGGAAGCTTACCTGGGCCAAAAATGATTAAAGCAATAACCAAAATGATACTCAGTTCAGGAACATCAAGAAAACCGAAAGTAGTTAACATTAATTTATCCTCCTTGGCCGGTAATACGTTATTAGCGTCAGTAAGGTGGACAAAGCGATCATCGATTTACAATTAACACTACTTTTCTAATATCTCTACTGTCTTCATAGTAACTGGTTCAAGAGGCGTACTTACTTCGCCTGAGGTGCTGGGGCCAACTCTGACGCTAGCAATCTTCTCAACTACATCCATACCACCGTCTACCTGACCGAAAATAGTATAGTCAGGGTTTTGGTTTAAACTTGCAACGTCTGATCCCGAACCGATAAAGAATTGACTGCCATTCGTATTTGCGCCGGCATTAGCCATTGCTACTACTCCAGGCGCGTAAGTATGTTTAGACGATAACTCATCAGCAAATTTATAACCTGGGCCACCCGTGCCGTTCCCGTTTGGATCACCCGTTTGAATCATAAAGGTTTTCATCACTCGGTGAAATTTTAATCCGTCGTAAAAGTGATTGCGAGCCAAGAATACAAAGTTATTAACTGTATTAGGTGTATCCCCTGAAAATAATTTAATACTAATATCGCCGAGGTTGGTGTGGATCACAGCATGATAAGGTTTTTTCTGGTCAATTTGCATAGGTGGCGGCGAACTCCAGGTCTTGGGCTGAACTGCTGGTTGTGCCGGTTGATTTGGCTGGGTTGGTTGAACCGACTGGTTCTGCTGGCCTTGTGTTTGGCTAGATTCAGAGGGTTGGGATGCTATAGGTGCCTTTGATGCACAACCCGCAATTGATACCATTAGCAGCGTAATTAACACTAAAAGTACTTTTTTCATTTAATACCTCCCATAGTTGACACGTCCTAATATAATATTTCTTCTTCAATCCACAATTATCCTGCCATTACAAAGATATTTGTAACCATTTCAGTTGATACAAAGCATTCCTCGACTTTTTTTGAATAAGCCATATATTTGCCATTAGCCTGTGATTCTCGGCAAATACTTCCATTAAATTCTCCAAGGATTGTTGGTTATTCATAAAAGTTTCCTCCTTCGAAGTTCCAACCATCACGTATGATAACCACTATAAGAACAAAGTATAAGAGTATGAAAATAAGGGCTTAACTACTTTTCATCGATAACCCGTTGATTGTGATTTCTTATAGCTGTAAGAAATCGAAGCTTTATTTATCACTTATAATTTCTAACTAAAGCCGCAAGATACTTTGACTTCATCTGTTCACTAGCCATGATTTGTTTGATAGGAGGCATTTTCAATATAGCCCCCAGTATCGCGGCCATAGCCCTGTGACTATAAAGAGCCTGGTTATCAAAAATGAGATTTTGGAGTTTCCCTCTTTCGATACTCAATAACACGATTCGATGAACGGAATTTACCGGAGTAATCACCCGTTTTTCCCTGTGCTTAAGTTTTATCGTTCCACAGTTACAGGCTCTGACGCAAACACCGCAGCCTAAGCAAACCTCCTCATCCAGCCTTGCTTTCTTTAGGACTTTGGCATTCGTGGCGTTTTCTGATACTACCTTTAAAGCTCCTACTGGACAGGCCAAAACACACCTTCCACAGCCGTTACAATTAGCTTCCTTGATCTCAGGCAGAAAATTTGTGGTATTAATTGCATTTAAAGTTCCAAATTTCTTGATGGCCTGAAGAGCTTCGCAGCAGCAGCCACAACAATTACAAATAAAGGGTAACCCCTCTTGTTCGTTCTCCCCAATTTGAACCAGGTTATGGTCGTAAGCCTTTTCAAGTAAGCTCATGCACTCCGAAACGCGAACTTCCCTGGCATGGCCATATTTTATAAGGCTTGAAGCGGTAGTCCCAAAGGTCATGCATATCTCTAAGGGGGCATCACAAGCTTTACCAAGATGGTTCATTTTGTGCCTACAATAGCACATACCGATTCCAATGTTAGAGGCTTTCTTGATGATTTCGCTCGTTCGTTCGTAATCTAGGATATGTAAATCATTCACGGTGCTTAAAGTTTGTTCATTCACAAAAATTCTTCCAAGCTTTGTTTCTGACACAAATAAATCTCGGACGAAATCCTCTTCAACATTTAAGTATTGGTAAAAAAGTTCAGAAAGTAACTTCTGATCAATGTCGCTTCTTAGACGCATCAGGGAAAATTCAAAGAAACCTGCCATAGGCGGTGGTAAAACAAAGGTTCTGCTACCATCAGGACTCTCAATATCCATCAATAAGGCTCGGGAAGCAAGTTCGATAAGGATCTTTTCAGTATCTTCTTCACTCATTCTTAAAGCTGCACTGGCTGTCTGAATTGAGAAGGGTTTTATTGGTAACGCCGACATAACCCTCGCTTCCTTTTCATTCATTAAGACACTAAGTATCTTAAATAGATATTCAGAAGGCGGAGCCCCTTGAGGAAATTGATTAAGTCGTTCGCTCAATTGATGGAATCCAGATTTTATACTACTGTGTGCCATAGATCTCCTTATACTGAACGTTTTAAGATGATTATATTACAACATGTATAATTGTTCCATATCAGTTTCATTTGCAAACAAATCCACCAACTACTGCCCTCTCCTCGCTTTTCTACGATGATAGAGCGCTAAAAGCTCTGTGTATTGAAAAATAAGTGGTTATGAGATAGACTTTTTTTAATCGAATTTTAATTTTAGTCAAATTCTCCTTGAAGTTTTTTGAGTTAGAATACAAACATACTCAGTTGCGGGCACAAAAACAAGGAGGAATTTTTAATGACAACCTTAGAACAAGTGGAAAAACTATGTGTAATGGCAAATATAAGCTTCGAAGAGGCCAAGGCTGCCCTAGATGCGGCAAACGGGGATTTGCTGGAAGCCATTATCTATCTGGAGAAACAGGGAAAGGTAAAAGCACCGACCGGAGGCGGTTATTACAGCAGCGAAAAAACCATCGATTCAAGCGCAGGGGCCTACAAAGAAACTTGCTGGGAAAAGCAGCATTATAACCACCACAAAGGGAAAAGCTTTATTTCTGTCCTAAAGAAAATAGGAGAATTTTGCTTGAAAATGATTCGCAAGGGCAATACAAATTCCTTTGAAGTGCTGAAGGGCGAGGAGCGCAAAGCCTCTTTTCCTGTCACTGTCCTTGCATTACTGCTTATATTCGCATTCTGGGTTACCATTCCACTGATCATAATCGGGGTATTCTTTGGTTTGCGCTATCGCTTCAACGGACCTGATGTTAGCTGCACAACTGTCAATGACGCTATGAATAGCGCAGCGGACGCCGCCGAAAATCTCAAGAAGTCTATAAATATCTAAGAAAATCTATTTGAAACGGCAGGGTTTTCAATGAGTTCGAAAATATTAATTATTGAGGATGAGGAAAAGATTGCCCGATTTGTCGAGCTTGAGCTTGGCTATGAGGGTTATACTACAACAAAGGCCTTTGATGGTAGAACAGGGCTTGAACTCGCCGAAACCGGCGAGTTCGACCTCGTTTTGCTGGATGTTATGCTGCCTCAGTTGAGCGGCATGGAAGTGCTGCGCAGACTTCGCCGAACCTCCTCCGTTCCCATTATTATGCTGACGGCGAGGGACAGCGTCATGGATAAGGTTTCGGGACTTGACAGCGGGGCGAGCGACTACATAACCAAACCCTTTGCCATTGATGAGCTTCTGGCCCGGATCCGCACCGCCCTTAGAAAAACCACGCATGAAGATGTGGTGTTGTCCTCCTCCGGTCTACTTTTGGACACGAACCGCCATACGGTTACCGTGAGGGGTAAGCCTATAGAACTGACAAAACGCGAATTTGACCTTCTACACTATTTGCTCAAAAATAAAGGTTTGGTCGTTTCCCGGGAATCACTGCTCGAAAATGTATGGGGCTTTGATTTTGCGGGTGAATCCAACGCCGTCGATGTCTATGTGCGTTTTCTGCGTGGAAAAATCGACGAGGTGTTCGATATTAAACTGATTCATACCGTAAGAGGAGTGGGGTATGTGATTAAGGATGAAACGTGAGCCGTTAAACAATTCAACTAACCGTATCGGCCATAAAATACGGTTTTCTCTTGTATTGAGGCTCAACATCAAACTGTTTTTTCGTTTGCTAGGGATTTTTTTGACCCTTAATGTGATTCTGTGTCTGGTGTCCGCGGCAGGACTGATAGCACGCGCTGAACAGACCGTGGCGGCGACGGCCCACATGCTGAATCAAACGGGACTACCTACCTCTGAAGTAGAAAACTGGCTTGAGCTTACTGGATGCCGTGTTTCGCTGCAAACAGGAGAACCAAAAGGGTTTCAAATTCCCAAAGTCCTACAGACCCACCTTGCCAGACAGACTGCATCTGGTGTAAGGAGTATCAACCTGCCGAATTCCAAAGGCTTGAATTTATGGGGACAATTAGAGGGTGTTACCTACAATGTGACGCTCGATGATAGCGGACGTTCTTATCTTATATCCATCCGTCTTCAGGAGACCCTACGGATATTTGTAGGGATGTTTACCATAGTTTTGATTCTGGAATTTTCAATGCTGCTCGGGAGCATTCCCTCAGGTGCGAGAACGATACGGAAAACCCTCCGACCCATTGAAGAATTGGCTAAAACGGCGCAAAACCTGAATATCGGCGGCGTTTTTACACCGGAGCAGCTGGAAGTTCTGGCAGGTAAATTGGACGACATCAACGCCACAAGGCTGGATACGAGAATTCCAGTGGACGATACGCAGAGCGAATTGAAAACCCTCGCCTCGGCTATTAACGGGATGTTGGACCGAATCAACGAATCTTATCGTTCCCAGGCGCGCTTTGTATCGGATGCGTCCCATGAGCTAAGGACGCCGATTTCCGTCATTCAGGGGTATGCCAATCTGCTGGATCGGTGGGGGAAAAAGGATGAAAAGACGTTGCAGGAATCCATCGATGCCATCAAGGATGAGACAGCGAATATGAAGGGCTTGGTGGAACAGCTTTTATTTCTGGCACGGGGCGACAACAACACCATGGCTCTGCAGATAGAGCGTTTTGAACTGTCCGTCCTTGCCGTAGAAGTGCTCCGGGAAACCCAGATGATAGACGGTGGGCACGAATACGATTCGAATGTTACGCCCGTTTTCATTAACGCGGATAAAAACCTTATCAAACAGGCGACACGGATACTGATTGACAATGCCATGAAATACACGCCCCCTGGTAAAGGGATCACCATTTCTGTTTCCGGTGTAGACGGCTATGCCCGGCTGATCGTACAAGATGAAGGCATTGGTATCGCGCCCGATGCGGTTCCTCGGATTTTTGACCGGTTTTTCCGCGCCGACGAATCCCGCGCCCGAGCCACGGGCGGAACGGGGCTGGGCTTATCCATTGCCAAGTGGATCACGGAGCGACACGGCGGACATATGGAGGTTTTGAGCAGGCAGGATATCGGCACAAGAATTTCTATCGTGCTCCCCACCGTGCCCGAAGCATAAGTATTAATCAATGTTCTCCATAAGGAACTGTCTCAAATAGAAATTGCATTTCTATTTGAGACAGTTTTTCTTTTGTATATTATTTTGATATTAAAGGAACTATATATTTGTTTATAGTTCCTTTGATATTTAATTGGCCTTTAATCCACAACATGGATAACACAAGCATCTAGGAGGTTTTATGGCAAACATATACTGGTATTGTCTTATAGCTATTATTGGATTGGGAATCGCGGCGTTTACTATATATAAGAAAAGAGACATTGCTAAACTCTCGACTTTTTTTGTATTTTTTCTATTTTCTACATGTGTTACATGGATAGGCGAATTTACTGTACTTGGTTTATTTAATAGTTATGCTTATAAAACTGGTATATTTACAAGCCCTTGGGCCCAAAACCTATTAGGTCATCTTATACTTAACTCGACTTTTTATCCTGGCACAGCGATCTTGGTTGCAGCGTACTCATTAGGATATGGATGGATTTCCTTAATTACCGTAATCTATTTACTAGTTGAATATTTGTTTATGAAATTAGGAATATACGAACATCATTGGTGGAAATATTATATGACAGGCCTTTGTATTCTTATTTATCAAGTTTTCTCCAAAATATGGTTTAAGAAAATGAATGAATTACAGCCTAGATCATGGCTGCGCATTAGTACATTCTACTTCGTTGGGTTTGTCATTCTTCACTATCCCATTCCAATAATTCTTCTTTTAGGGAAACAATACTATAATGTGAATTGGGTTCAAGATATGTACTTATCTAGCACCATGTTTATTTTTGCTTATCAGTTAGTTGAAGCTTTGTTTTTGGTATTTTTCGTATGCTACCTGAAGAAATGGTTTTGGAAGCTAGTGCCATTCATTATTGCTTTTGTTGGCCAAAGCATACTTGTGAAGTTGAACATCCTGGTTTTTCAAGATGGGTGGAATCTGTTCTACACAATCCTAGTTTATTTTATAGGTATAGCAACTTTTATTCTGATCGAAAAATACACCTTGATTCCTAAGAAAACATAATGTTTATCATATTTCGCCAGGATACCTTTCCATACATAAGAACACCCGCTCGATACATCTTGCCTGCAATCCAAATCAAGAGTAATGTGGTCAGCAGCAAATCAAGAATGCCTAACAACACACCTAAAATCGAGACATCGGTTAAAACAATGCGGGCAAATAAGACCATTGGCGTAAAGAATGGCACATAGGAAAGACCTACAATCCAGGGATTATCTGGACTGTACAGCGAAAACATGGCTAACATAAAAGCAGCAACAATCAAAAACGTCATCGGGCTTACAGCCTGATTCGTATCTTCAGGTCGACTGACCATAGCCCCAATGCCGGCATACATGGAAGCATACAGTAAGAATCCTAGAATAAAAAAGACGCCGAAATAGAACAAATACAAAGGCTCTATTGTTGCAAGTTGAAACGTCATCCCAGGAATGAGGGAGATCCCTTTCCCTTTAAGGGCTAGAAGCCCTAAACCAGTGCCAATCCATAGAAAGTACTGGGTTAATCCGACTGCTCCAATACCCAAGATTTTAGCAGTCATCATGGAAGAAGGTTTAACCATTCCTATCATCATTTCCATCACGCGACTACTTTTCTCTTCAACCACCCCATTAGCCACATACATGCCATAGACGATCAACGAGAAATAAAGCATAAAAAGCAAGAAATAAACAAGCGTCATGTTTTGAGTTTGCTGTTCCTGAGAGCTTGCTTTGAGACCCTCAGATTGCACAGTGAAATTTATGGGCGCAAAAATTTCAGTCAGTTGAGTTTGTGTAAGTCCACTTGCCTGAATACGATGTTGAGTCGTCATCTGCTGTAAAGTAGCACTTACCTTGGTTGAAGCGCCACCTAGCTCTATCCTTTTTGTATGCCAAATAACACTATCAGGTGCTCCTGGTGGTGCTATTTCTAGAACTGCCGAAGTTTGACCCGCTACGAGTTTCTTTAGCAAGACCTCTTTCCGATCAGCCCAATCGAAGGAATTGGCAACAACTGCTTGGAATGAAAATACACGTTCACCGTTTGGAAGTTTACTCTGAAGTTGATCATTCAAATAGTTTGTGATCTGTCCCGTCTGTTCAAGGATTGTAATTTGAGATTTGTCTGCCGATTTAATCTTATCCATAATCGACGGAGCAAAGGAAAGTCCTAAAATCATAACTAAACCAAGGATCGTTGAAATAATAAAGGTCTTATTGCGCACTCTCTCTACATATTCTCGCTGAATTAATACCAGAAGTCTCATTAGACATTCCCTCCAACTAAAGTAATAAAGACTTCATTCAACGTAGGATCTCCAATTTCAAAGCGTTTGACCTCTCCGTGTTCTATTGCACGTTGCAAAATGGCTTGAGGGTCTATACCCTTGGGAATATCAAATTCCACCTCTTTGGTCGTTTGAGTTAGGCCTTCGGACTGTTTATTAATGTTTGACCCCAATGTTGATAACTCGAGTTGGAAGTCTTCGAGGAAATCTAACGAACCAACGATACTTAAACGTATAATTTGCCGACCGGTTAAACCTTTTATATGTCCCACTGAACCTTTAGCGATGAGCCTTCCCTCCTTGATTATACAAAGAGAGTCACAAAGCTCTTCAATATGTTCCATGCGATGGCTAGAAAAAAGAATGGTCCGCCCTTCTTTAGCAAGATCGCGAAATGCTGTTTTTAGCAACTCTACATTCACCGGGTCTAAACCGGAAAAGGGTTCATCTAAAATCAAGAGATCGGGTTGATGTAAGATAGCAATAATAAATTGAATCTTTTGCTGGTTCCCCTTTGATAGTTCATTGGCCTTTTTCTTCACAAGTTCCCCCAACTGAAACCGCTCTGACCAATAGTCAATTCGTTTTTCAGCCTCCACCTTTGATAGTCCCCGCAGACGAGCAAAGAAATTCATCTGATCAGCAACGATCATTTTCGGATATAAGCCTCGTTCCTCCGGAAGATATCCAAAAGAACGTGCTGTTTCCAAACCAACTGGTTTATCTTGCCAGGTAATTTGTCCGCTATCTGGTCTAATAATATCTAGGATCATCCGCATTGTCGTAGTTTTTCCTGCACCATTTGAACCAAGAAAACCAAAAACCTCTCCTTTAGGTATAGAAAGGTTTAGATTTTCGACCACATGCTTAATCCCAAAGGATTTGTTTACTGAGATCAAATTCAAGGACATATTTTTACTAAACAGGGGTTTCACTCCCTTCCGATAAAAAAATTCTGCTTCAGATAGGGTTTACTCTATCATTGTTAGTTTCTATTCGTTTAATTATGCAGTCAGGTTAGACTGTCGCTGACCAAACTTCAGATAGTTCTCAATCCGTATTTAAAGACCTATCCTCAATTACCAACTATATAGAAAAAACGATTTCGAATACTACCAAGACGATTGAAACTAGGGACATTATCATCCTCTTCACAAGATAATTGCCTGTCACCCTACATATATACAAACGCCCCAGTTTGCGGGACGCACTCCAGTGGGTTGAATCACTTCTTACGCCTAAGGTATGCCTTCGTAGTATACTGTGGCGGCTTATTGAGAAAAGAGCCGAAGATCTTTGCGGATAATAGACTCATTGTCGGGAAAAATAAGGAAGAAGTTTGTATAGACACAATGGTGGGTGTTAAAGCGTTTAAACGTTGAGGAACCCCATTCAAGTGGGAAAGGGTACCATGGAAAGGATCTCAACACATCAATTCATGACCTTAGGGGCATCTGTACTCATGGGCGGAACTTTCCTCCTCCTAGCAACGTTTGTTACCGAGGCTGGTGGACGGGATGGTTGGATGGCTATCTTACCAGCATTTGCTCTGACAATTCCTTACGGCCTGATGGTACTCTCACTTTCTGCACAGTATCCACACGAAAACTTGTTGCAAATTTCGGGAAAAATCTTTGGGAAATGGATAGGCAAAATTATAGGATTTATATATATTTTAATCTCGTGTTACTATGGCGGATTAGTCTTAGGCCTCATCGATGTCATCTATGAGCAAACGATTATGCCGTTAACGCCTCTTTGGGTGTTCTATCTAGGTGGTCTTCTGCTCGTCTTCTATCTGGTAAACTCTGGGATAGAAGTGTTTGCTCGTTTTTCCGAAGTCATCTTTCCCGTGATTGTGATCGCGATGGTTCTGAATGTAAGTCTATCCATACCGCGGATTGAACAAGGAGAACTTATGCCTATTTTAAGCGAGGGATTAAAACCTCTTTTTTTCGGGACGCTTAAAGTGATACCATTTCCGATGGCATATATCCTGTTCTTAGCGGGAATCCTTACTTTTCTACCTACTGGTAAGCAAGAGCTTGGCCAATTGAGGACTGGGATTTGGCGAGCTGCTTTTTTGGTAGGAATTCTAGACGCTTTGATTGTCTTAATTCAAATTCTTGTCTTTGGACCTGCAGAAACTACTCGTATGGAATTTGGTATACTTCAATTAGGAAAAATGGTGGAAATAGGGCAGACGGTTGCTGGAGTTGAGTCCTTATTTGTAGGGGTCTGGCTTGGGGTCCTGGTTATAAAATGTTGTGCCTTTCTTTTTACGACGACTTGGGGCATAGAAACTGTATTTAATTTAAAGGGGTTAAAATGGAGACTTGCTGTGAGTACCGTATTTTTAGGAACCGCCTTAAGGGTTACGAGAGGACCTGCTTTAAATTTAGAACTTTCATTCGTGGAAAGTTATCTGATTTTGCCTTTTGTGTTCGTTTGGGTGCTTACCCTTTGGGGATTCGCGCGATGGAAGGCGAGATCCAAGGTTTAAAACGCACTAAATGGAGAAATGGATACGCCTCTTCCAGTCCGTTATCGCATTAACGACAATTAAAAGAGATTCTTTGCGCAATGCAAAAAAACCTTTTCCATACTTCGGGAGTTTCAGACTGTCTCCAAAATCCTTACGGAACTATTGACCAGTTGAGATTGCCAGTCTGAAACTGTTCCTAATCTTCCGAAGAAAAATCGTAAGATCTTCGGCTCGTCTACAAACTTTAGCCCCCCAATAAGCTTGTGGTTTTCATAAAGCCACCCAATACGGTCAACCGCATACTTCACTTGGGAAAGAGTAAATACTCGACGGGGCATGGCTAAACGTAATAGCTCCATATTTGAAAACGTTTCATTACCGTTTTCTTCCCTCTGTTCAGACATTGTGCCTCGCTCCATACCAAGAACTCCACATACGATATACAGAGCTGCGGCTAATGCACCAGCGGGATATTGATTCTGGGAAATGTGATCGACAAACTTCATAGCATTGAGATGACACCCTAAACCAAGCTTACTGCCACATTTTAAGAAGAATGCGCATTACCTACTTCATTAATAACAGATACCTCAGAATCATCATTCAAAAATTTATCAAGCTTTTCCCTAAACAATTTCATAATGAAGCTCAAAACAGTTCCAACCAGAACGGCTGAAATTATTGTTCCAGCCCCCACGCTTCCAAGGCCGCGAAGAACAAACAAGCAGGTTATTCCTGAAATTAGTACCATAGAAGTATCAAATACTACCTTTACCCTTGGAAATGCAATTCCAGTTTTTTGGGATACCGCCTGCATTGCACCTTCTCCAGCAAGTGGCACGATATCAGGTGGCAGATAAAGAAAAATCCCGACTGCAACGAATATTATGCTCATCAGCAGAAGTAGAAAACGTATTGCGTAATTTTCAGGTGTGGGTAAAAATGTCATTAAATAATTTGAAAAGGTAGTGAAATATCCGAAAACAACTGCCACAACGAGTTGAGACAAGTTTTTTATTTCGAAATCTTTTCGTAAAATTACGATTTGCATCAGTATCAGTATAATATGGAATAAAATTGTGGCTTTTCCCATTTCAATACCTGCTATCAGCGTAATCGTATAGGGAATTGAGCTGACGGGTGATACTCCTAGATTTGATTTTAGCGAAAAACCTATTCCTATTGTCATCATAAAAAGTCCTAAAACGTACGCAAGTAATCTTTTTATCATATTAAATTTCCATATCCTATCCATTTATTCTATAATTTAAATATTCTTATTTTTATAGAATTGTCGTTTTCATCAACATATGCATTGTATAACATAAGCCTCTTACCTATTTGCAGTTATTAATACTATTCTCCATGACTTTTACCATTAGCTTTTCAAAAACATCACGTTCTATATCACTAAAATTTTCCGTCATTTTATTATGCCATTCATCTTTTATCTCTAATATTTTGGGATAAATTGCAACAGCCTTATCCGTAGGAAAAATACTACATGCACGCCTATCATTTGAATTGATGGTTTTAGTGATGTATCCATCTGTTTCAAGTTGGGATAATATCTTTGCTACAGTACTCTTGTCAATAATCAGCCGTTGAGATAATTCATCCTGTGTTTGAGCCACGTTCTCACAGATACAAACGATAAACATAAACTGTCCACTACTAACTCCTAATTCTTTAAGCTGCTCTGTATAAAACATTTGTGTACGGCGATAAGCCACTGAAACATACTTTGATAAATCCTTCATGGTTATCATCCTCATTATTGTTTCCTACGCAACTTTAATTCTAAAATAATAATCTTCTTGTGTCAATAATTTTGCAGAATAACGAAGTTTTAGTACTTCATATTAATGACTTTATTAATAATGCAAGTACTAAAATAGTTGCATATGCCTCTATTAACGTTTACATGGGTATCCGAACTGTCCCATTCCAAAGGTTAAGAAATCTGATTCTCCGCCAATTATATTAAGATACTCTATTAAGGCTTTAGCATCTAATTTGACAGCCTTACTAATTACAACTTTTCTATTATTATTGCTTATCTCTTTCATTAAAGACAACTCCTTAACTTTCTCGCAGTTTCATTCATGTGCGTATCATCTGCACCACAGCAACCTCCATCAAAATAATAGGAGAACTGTTATGACAACTTTCAAAATCCATTTACATTTCATAGTCTACCACTTAGCTAAACTTATGACGTTGACAATAGCACCGCATTATTCGTGAAATGACTAAGACCCTTGGCTCCCCTCATTACGAATGTAGGTATAAGACTTTCTAGCTGTTGGCCTCGGATAAATGGTAACCATTAGATTATCGGATGGTTAGACAATCGAAAATTGTCGAAACTAAGGTGAAAGTTACTATTGATTTATAATTGATCTAATTATAGAATATGAGCTAGGCAAAGTCTATTTTACACTGTCCCGGGTTCTTGTGAATGTCATGATGAGCCACGAAGAAATTATTTTAAAAGGAGGAAATAAAATGAAGAATTATCAGTGTTCAGTATGTGGATATGTTTATGATCCGGCCCTTGGGGATCCCGATTCAGGGATTGCACCCGGTACCTCTTTTGAAGATATTCCAGAAGATTGGGTTTGCCCTACATGCGGTGTTTCCAAGGATCAATTTGAACCAGTTGAATAAGGGGATATACTGAGCCGTTAGTGTAACGGCCCCTGCTATACTTACTGCCTTCTAGTACCCACTAGAATAGAACTTTCTTAGCCCTAGTAATACAAGTGTAGAGAAAATTTCTCTACACTTGTATTACTAGGGCTACATCGTTAAGGGTGCTACAACGATCTTATATGCACTGTCTTGGTTCTTATGAGCACCAATCGGGGTTAATCATCCTGGTCGTACTATTTATGTATCAAACCATCCCTTGCGCTTAAACCACAAGAACATCGAAATACCGATATAGATCATTAATCCTAAAACTATAAAATAACCATATTTCCAGTTCAATTCCCGCATATATTCAAAGTTCATGCCATAAATACCGGCTACAAAGGATAACGGAATACAAATTGTAGTTAATATCGTAAGTAGTATGATCCAGCATCTCTAAATATACTGGTTCCTAAGTATTATTGTCAGAATATCCCTACATTGATCATGCATGCACTGACTTTGTTTAACTCATAATAAATTCATGAAAATACTAAAACGCTTCTTGATTTATGGAATAATTGGCCTTCTGCTCGAAGTTGTCTATACGGGTTTGGCCTCCCTCCTTAAAGGTGATTTCAGCATGCATGGATTTACCTTCTTGGTAATGATACCCATTTATGGGCTGTCGGTATTTCTAGAACCCTTGCATACTCTAGTGCGGCCTTATCACTGGTCGATCCGTGGGCTGACCTATTTATCCATAATATGGATGATCGAATATTCCAGTGGTTTTATTTTTGCAGAGGTACTAGGAAGCAGTCCCTGGCACTACAGTGATATATTAAATATTAACGGCTATATTACCCTTCGGATGGCCCCTGAATGGTTCCTTGCTGGTTTAGGGTTTGAATTCCTCCATGATTTTCTTGATACATTACCCTTCAAACTCTAAAGAGGTGGGGCTCTTAAAGCCGACCGTTCGACTCCACCCCGACCATCGATCGTACCTTGACCTCTCTATCACTTGCGGAACAAATCTCCAGCAAACCTATCATGAACGTATTACCTTGCGCTGCAAAATATGCTTTTGATACCTCAATCCGACCATTCCTCCACGCCTTACTCGCTTTGGAACCCACTTCGTCTGTCTGATTTTGAAGGCTTGCGACGTCGGATATCTATATTAAGTCGAAATAATGAACCTTACGACAATAGCATCAGCATCCTATAAGGACGCTGATGCTATTATTTATAGAACCTCATAAATCTCAAGGGATGATTAAGATTATCAATATCTAGATTTTTTATGATCATACATTAACATATCAATGTGATTGAAAAATTCATCCGATTTCAATTCGGAATTAATATCATAGATGTCATATCCGATCGAAAAACTAATTTTATAGGGCTTTGGGCTGTCCTTATTGAATTTTTCAACATTGTCAGTTATTCTTTTAACTGCCTGTTCAAGCATCTCTCGACTATAGATGTCTAGGATGATAACGAATTCATCTCCACCAACCCTTGCAATGAAATCATTTAGACGCAAACTTTTTCTGATGATACTTACTGCATCCTTTAGTGCCGCATCCCCAGTTTCATGACCGAACCTGTCATTGATTGACTTGAATTCATCCAGGTCAATCAGGATAGCTGAAAATGATTTTGTTCCCGTACTGTTTCTGATTTTTGCTTGGATATATCCGTCTGACTCCCTACGATTATATACTCCTGTGAGGTAATCAGTTTTTAATCCACGATCTTGTATGTTGAAATATACGATTAGAAGTGACAACATCATGCCTATCCAATTATAGGATACTCCATAATAGAACATTTGAATGGTAGTTCCGACTGTCTGAGGAAGAAAAAACAACAGCAGTGAAAAGTAATTCCTTTTTTCAATCAGACTCCGGTTTAGAATGACGAAAAAAAAGGAATAGCCTATCAGCAAATAACAATAGGCAACATGGACCCAAAAATATTCCCCTCTATGATAAATATTTCCTGCATCAACACTGAAAAACCAACCAGTAAAAAGACTCATTATCGATATCGCAGCGTTGACAACTAAAAAAACCTTCAAAACACGCTTCAGTTTTATTATTCGTTTCTCATCTCGAAATACATGAAAATTTGCATAAATCATGCACAACGATGGTGCCATTGGCGCCATGATATAGAGCAGAAGATTAAACCCCATATTGTAAATTATGTTCATACTACCCGGTAAACCATTAAAAACCCAACCCATAATGTCAACGATAATTAAAGCCATATTGATTATTATTAGGTCAATAAACAGCTTATAGTGCATAAATACCTTTTCCGCACGGTTATAAGCATTGATATAAATAAGAATTAATATGATAAATGAAACGATGCTAGAATCCATTGTCTTTAACGTTACCATGTATATACCCCTACTATGAGTGCTCAAAATTAAAATACTCTAATATCTTATAAGCACTGCTTTTATTTCAGTATCTTATCAAATCATCATACAAATCCAACCATCATCTACTCTATTTCCAAAAGAAAGATTTAATAAGTGGTTTTGCTGTAATAAACATAGATCCACTAGAACCTCTTTAAATATTTCCTCATATTCAATAATTCGATATTATTAAGATGAAATCCTTCCCGGAAAAAGCGAAGCCTTCCAAATCATATAATCGGCCCCTAATATTTCCATCATAATATAAGGCGCAAAGAGCCATAATATGATCATAAGGGTACGTAATGGTTGAGCCAATATTTATATATGCTCTTTTCCGGGTGTATATGGGTCAGCCAAAGATTATATGTAGGTGGTAAAACGCTTGTCTATAGTCGGAGGGAAGATCTTTTAGGGGTGGGAAAAGGCTTTATTGCAGTCTATTCATCGATTGCTTTGATGTCCCAACTTATCGTAAAGGGTCGAGCTAAGATTTTGCTGGGTGTTGAGTTTCTTACGCAACCATATGTCGTAAGATATATGCATGTAGGAATGTCGGTTATATGCAGCCGAGAGGTTGTTTATAGCTGGGTAGATATCTTGTAAGGTCGAACGAATCATCAGTATAGGTGGTAACCTGCTTAATTGTGGTCGGAAGATCCTAGTTAGGTAATCAGCGATCTGTATTGGTGTTAGGTAGATCATTACGTGCTCTTATATATAGCTTTCAAAGCTGCTAGAAATAGCAGCTTTTTTGTTTACATTATTCATTTAAACAAGGGCCCATCAGGCCTCTGGAAATCGCAATGAACTCTTTTATTGACAGTGTTGGAACGGTCGAGTAAATGATAAGGACTGTATTTTTAATAGGCCTCTGTCAAAGTTCATTGAGGAGTTAAGTTGATAGCATTTCCATGAAGAGCATTATAAACTTTGTAAGCAATAAACGCCACAAAACTTAAACTCATTATGATAAGAACTATTATTACAATGAATTCAAATAGTGTTGTTTTATTTTCCTCAGCTTTTTGTATTGGTTCATCGTCGCATGTTTTGCGCATTTCATCGTATAGTTTACGTTGTTGCGGACTCTTTAATGTCTCATATGCCTCGACAATCTCAACAAATCTCTCATATGCATCTTTTCTTGAACATACATCTGGATGCCAAACCTTCATGAGAGTTCTAAATGCAGTCTTTATTTCGTCGATCGTTGCATTTTCATTGATTTCAAGCACGGAATAATAATCTTTCACTTTGGCACCTCCAAATTTATAGCGACATGCGAAAACAATTAATGATATAACCGATTCATAAATCCCAGTATGATAAATGATGTATTTTTTCATGAAGGTAGTTTGTAAGCCCATTCCCCTCAAAAGAGAAGGATCTATCCCTATCATTCCTAGGAATAGATCCTTTTACACTACAACTCTACTTTTAAACTTCCCAAGTGCTACGTTTTAGAGCTGGCTATGCATTCATCAATAATTCTTCAATATTTGTAATCATATTTGAACCCTCAATTCCTCGCTCTAAATGTGCAATATTTCAAGTCACGCCAGCGCCACCGTTACTTCCAAGACCCCCTAGCATATCCAATGAAAATGGTATCTCTATCTAGAATTTTCTATAGCGGTCGCCAGTTGGTCTGGACACGATGTTCCGTTCTGACATTTGATCCCTTTTAATCTCTTCACAACTTCTGCGGCATCCATTCCCTCCACGAGCCTCGATACTCCCTGAGCATTTCCAGTACAACCCTTTACAAACTTTACATTCTTAAGTTTGCCATCTACAATATAAAAGCTTATTTCCTTTGAACATACTCCATCCGGAATATATTTGATAATATTATCCATCTAAAATACAAACCTCTCTTTCATATATCGCAATAAATAAAGCGGCGAGCCGACATTATGGATCGTTCCGTTTATATTTAAATCTCTTTTAACATTTGAATCAATTCCAAAGGGTGGTTCAACAAATACTTTGCACCGTTTAAGGTTAATTCTTCTTTCGTTCGAAAACCCCATAACGCCCCTACCGCATACGCTCCTGCACTATTTGCGGCTTGCATATCAACGCCAGTATCACCCACATAAATTAAGTTCTCAGGATAAATTCCTAATTGTTGGCTTATTAGCAAAGCACCTAAGGGGTTTGGTTTTCTAGGTATTTCATCGCTGACTCCGATTACTACTTCGAAATTCCGATTCGGTAGTAGGGTCATTACCACTTTTTTTGTTAAAGCATCAACCTTATTAGAAAGCACCGCTAATTTCATCTCACGTGCAGCCAGTTCATTAAGTAGCTCGACAATCCCATCATAAGGTTGTGTTTTGTTCGTGCAGTTATTACGATATTCCCCCATCATCAAATCGAAACACCTAAGAATTAACTCTTCCTCTTTACACATTTCGGGTAATGCTTCACGCACAAGATTTTTAATCCCATTACCAATGAAGTACTTATAGGCTTGAAGCTCATGAGAAGGAAAACCATATCTTTGTAGAACATTGTTCATAGAATCCGCTATATCTTCAAGTGAATTAACTAGTGTCCCATCTAAATCAAAAATAACTCCTTTAAACTTCATACTGCCTTCCTTTCGTTACGCTTAATGATCTACATATGCCGCTAAGTTTAGTTTGAAATCAGGAAAATGTCACCCCGGTGGTGGTAATTAAGATGACTCAGTACACATTACTCCCGGTTTGTCTTTGCGAAGATGCCCGTGGCCTTTTTTTGCCCCCATTGGTTTATTTTACACTAACTCCCCTGTTTCTGGCGAATCGAGGATACGACAGAGGACCTATTACCTTCGCTCAGTCAAAGACGATGAACAAATGATTATTGCTCATCATAACATCAAACTCTGGCTATTTGTTATTCCATATTGTTACACATAACCCATACTTTGCATATTATGTGTTATCTCTTAACAAAGGAGGAAATTCAAATGGCATTTGGTAACGTTGATGGGGTAGACTGCGGATGTGGAAAAGGCTTTGGCGCAGGGATCGCGGCAGTTGTTGTTATAATTCTTCTTCTGATCGCAATGGGAATCGTATTCTAATTTAGAAAGGTGGAACTTCTTATGTACGGTATGGGTTATGGTGGAATGAGCGGAGCATGTTGTCCTCGACCTGTTGCTCCCGTTGCGCCTTATGGCGTTGGCGCGGGTGTCGGTGTCGCTATCATTGCAGTAGCAATTTTGATTCTTATCGCTTTAGGTGTGATCTTCTAAAAAACTCTTATGAACTGGCTACCACCCGAAAAGGTGGTAGCTTTTAATTATTCATGACGTATCCGCAGGGAGCACGCGTAATTTAGTCCATTGAAAATCGCAATGAACTCTTTCTCGACGCTGGTAAAATCCCTTTGGGAGAAATCATGTTCCACAGACTTATACGGAGAAGGATCAAACATATGGAAATCCATCAGCGTTTCAAACTCATAGTGAAGCAAAGTGTCGTCAACATCCTCTATCTGCTTCCGTTCTTCATCCAATAAATCGCCAAGACCAAAGTAGTCATAGATAATCCTTTGTAATTTTTCCTCGATAGTAAAATACTGAGGTAGGTTACGCTTGACTGGCCTTGTTAAATCGGATATGTAGCTTTCACTGGCATCATGCAACAGGCAACCGAGTTGGACCCTTTCAGAATACCCTCTATTTTTGGCCTCTTTATAGCAATGAATTGAGTGCTGACCAACCGAGTAAAAATGGCTGCAATGCCCGTTAGCCCTGGTCATTAGCGATAACGAGTGGGCTATATCCTCTATCTTAATGTCTTCCTTTACAGGTTCTAGTGGAAAGAACTTAATTTTTGAGTATGTTAATATATAGTCGGACACATCTATACCTCACTTTTACAGATTCATCTCAGTTATATCTATTATTTTTACCGAACCAAATTCTCAAAAGTAAATCCTGCTGATTTGCCCATCGAATTGTCTTCTACCTAGATTATAGCTAAACATTCTGATCTTTATATGTAAAAAAACGGATGATTAACATCCGTTTTTACTTTTTTACCTTATCATCACTTAACTATTCAATAGTAATACAATGTGCTGGGCAGCCCTCGGCAGCTTCTTTTGCAGCTGCCTCAAACTCACTGGGAACCGGGTTTGTGTAAGCTACTGCTAACCCGTCAGCCTCCATCTTAAACACCTCAGGGCAGAATGCAGGGCATGATTCACACCCGATGCACTCATCTTTATTCACTTCAGCAATCATAATATTAACCTCCTCAAAAATTTCTTCTCTTTGTCAGAGCCAACTTTTCTAAATAATCTTATCATAAGATGAGTTTCTTGGAAAGTTTATCCTATCTGAAACAGGGAAGTATACTACACCAAGCCCTCTTGGACATTTTCCTTAACCAGCAGCTCTCAACTTACGAGATATGCCGAGCATTTCGTCCCGTCTCTTCGTCTACAAATCAGTTTATAAATCATAAATCATTTGTAGATCCTCTTTCTTGAATCCGCATAAGTCAAGAATACTATAGGTGATTCGAATGGTTCTCACAACGTTTGAGGTGCTGAAGACATACATACCATTCGATAACCTCTCAAATTTCACATAGTCAAGAAACGCTGCACTGTCGTAGGTAAAACGTGGTTGCCTTTGACATACGTACTTAGAATCAAGATTATTAATAATATCAGGGCGTAAAACAAGCAATTCTTCTAGCACGCTCGTTAATATATTGGGAATTGTGCTTGGAATTATAACGTTATCCTGGAACTTGATTTGGAAAGGTATATTTCGACCTATACGCCGGACCAGAGGAATAGTATTTTCCTCAAACTTCTCAATAAGGTCCTGCTTATTTGTCACCCCAGGTGCTGTAACAGCTTGAACATCGTCGATGATTTCATCATCAATTACTTCGATGACTTCTTCAATTTTTACCACGTCAGTATTGGATAGCTCTTGATTTTGTAGTAGCCCTTTAGTTAGTAGCAGCTCTTCAGTTTGTTGTACAAGGTCGCTAAGCGGTGGTTCCATACCCCAGCCACGACGAATTTCTGCAGCACGTCTAAAGATCGCACCTTCTAGAACCTCAGTGGATTGGACTGGAACCTTGTCCATCTTCATCCCTTCGGCCGGGATCTCTAGGGCTTGAAGTCGTTCAAATACTAGTCTCATCGCTCCCTCAGGATCTCTAAAAAACTCACTGCCTCTGATGCGGACAAAGCGCCAGCCGAGGCGTTCCAAAATAGCCTGGCGTGACATGTCTTCGCCCAGGTTTTCCAAGGTATGATAGCGATCACCATCACATTCCACTGCAAGGCGTTTACCATTTCCCTCAACGACCATGTCGATCCTAAAAGCTCCGACTGGCCACTGGGGTGTGACGCGGAAACCCTTATGCACTAATTGTCTTAAAACCTGGCGTTCGAATTCGGACTCAGTCTTTGTTTCCTGTTGTTCAAGAGCGTTCGTCACGGCATAGGGGTCCTGGGCATGTTTAATAAGGTCGCGTCGGATATCTCCGGCTTTCAAATCTATGTCAGGATCAACGGAATGGACAACCCATAACTGATCACGTGCTCGGCTTGCAGCTACATTGAAGCGTTTCTTATACATATCATGAGCACCCTCACGCTTTAGAGTTAGTGGGCCCTGCCCGGTCGGCGCGTCGACGACAGACAGGAATATAACGTCCCGTTCATCTCCTTGAAAATGGGCCGGATTGCCGCACTGAATCCGCCGTCTTGTGTACTCTGAGGGGGACAAATTCGTTTGCAAGAGACGATCGATCAACATGGCTTGTTCTTCCCCGACCAGAGAAATCACCCCAAAGGAGGCATCCCTATAGAGGGGGTTTTCGATGCAAGCGAGGATCAACGAAACAATCGTATGAGCTTCTTTGTCATTGGTCTTACCACGGGAAGTTGCTCCCTCTACTCTATACGCGACCGTAAAGGGTTTAAGTTTCACTTCGCTTTCATCACGCAAGGGCTTGATTTTTCCATTATAAGACAAGAAGTTACTAAATTGAATGATCGGTGATACACAACGGAAGTGTTCACGTAAGCAGATCGGATCAAAGGTAGTCATGCCTAAATTGTAAATAGAGAACAAGCCGTCGTAGAGCTGACTGTTAGGAATGCCAGGCAAATGTTCATCGATCAGTTTTTGGATCTCATCTTGATTTTGCCCGACGCCTACCGGGCTAACCTGTTCGTGGTCGCCGACGATAACGACTTGACTCCCTAAGTATAAGGTCGTTAAGGCCATGGCATCGGCCTGGCTGGCTTCATCGACGATGACGACATCAAAGCGGTTGGTCTTAGGGTTAAAATTTTCGATGACGCGGTTGATGGGCATAATCCAGACTGGCACAGCCGATTGACAGATCGGCATTAATTTACGCGCTTCGGCTAAAAACCGTGGTACTCGTTTCCCCGTACCTTTACCAATACGATGCATGATTTCTTTCCAGCCCTGAAGTGCCTGGCGTTGGGTTAGGGTCGTTCGCCTCACTTGCGCTGCCCAGGACTTCTTCTCGACAAGTATAGCGGTCGTGCGACGAAGGTCTTCCGACAGCTGAGTAATACGTGCCTGCAATTCCTCCATCGAGGTCCTTGCCCGTTGTTCCAATTCACCCTGTAGTTGACACCATAGCCAGGCGTCTGTGGGGTTACTTGGAATCCTACCTGACCCATGTAAATCAGTTCGCGATCGTAGGGCACTTGACCAATTAGGTGCTACTTGCTCAAGTTTTGCTAAAAACTTGTGGCGTAGTTCAATATCCTGACGTCTAGAAGTTAGCTCGATCAAACGATGATATGCTTGCTTATAGTTAGAAAGATTTAGGCCTGAGAGCGCGTCGTATAAGGAAGAAACCACCGCAGCCTGGGTCTCCAGATTATCTACAGACTTGACGACTGTCACTAGTTCCTCGAGTTTGTGCTGTAGTCGTACTTTATGACAATAGGTGGAATGGGCTAAAAGCACCAGAGTTAGTTCACCCTTTACCAGATCGTGAATTCTAAGCAAGCGACCATGCTCACCGGCATGAATCGGGACATGCGTGAGGAAAAGCTCCCAGTCAAAACCAAAGCGTTTAAGCTCATCCAAGAGCGGATTCCATTGGGTCGCTGCCCAATCAAGACCTTGACGGAGAGCGTAAACTAACTGCTGGCAAACATTTTCGGGAGTGGTCCCTAGTTCTTCTCGACCAGGGCCACCTAAGACAGCAACCTGGCGTTCCCAGCGTTCAACAAGTTTGGTTCTGGCTTTGGTTAACTCAAGGACAACCCTTAGAGCTTCAAAATGCGTTTTCTCGGAAGGTGACTTTCCTTCTACACGCGCTTTCTCGATAAACGCCTTCCATGGTCGTTTTGTCCAGAGTTTAAAGCTAGTGAGCTTAGTACTTTGCTTCAGAAAATCGAGAATTTCAGCAAGAATTTTTTCTTCCTCTTCAAGACTCATATCCGTTGGCAGGGTTGGACCCCATTCAAGCAAGAGTTCCTTAGCCTCCAGCGCTTGCCTCGACACTTGTTCTACCTGAGTTATGAGGTTTTGCCATGCGTCACGTGCAACGCCGCCATCCATACCAGCCTCTAGTGTATCGAGACGCCATTGATCACGGGTATTCAGTACTTCAACAGCCTTAAGCAGGCGTTCGCTCAAATACTCAAGGTCTTTCGTGTTCGTCATTGGATCACCTGAAGACCACAACTCGGGACGCTCATTAAGCTCTATACTATCGACATTTTTCTTTTCTGTTGCAAACCGCTCAAATTCTGTAGGGGTCGGTAAATTCTCGGGCTCTGGCAGCGCGGTCTTAAGTTCCCGTTCGTCTTCTGGACTTAAAGCGACGTTCGTCCGATATAATTCTGCTAGCTCAGTGGGTGATAGTGGTAAGGGCGCTCCTAAAGAAACTGGACCTGGGATCCAGTTATCAACGTCCTTTGTGTCTTTGACTAGACGGGCAGCTTCTGAGGGTGGGTATTCTTTACCTGCCACAACGATTGAGCGATATTCATCCTGGCGGGCAAGGAGTAATTTATGTCGGGTTTCTCTTAATCTTCGAATAAGCTCTAATCGTTGGGTCTGCAATTGTTCAGCTTCCCGTTCTAAGACGTCCGCATTAGATGTAGAAAGACGTTCCGTGATCGCATCGATCGCACGATCCATTTGATCGCGACTATTATCACTAATTTGGCTTATACATAGGGGCTGAAGTGGTTCTACTACTTTTTCACGCAGCACTTGCAAGGCCTTTGAGGTATGACTCGTGACCAGAATGCTTTTTCCTTGGGCCAACAAATGTCCGATCAAGTTCGCGATGGTATGGGTTTTACCGGTCCCAGGGGGGCCTTGCACCAAAACTGCTCCGTGTTGGTCCAAACGCTGAGCAATTTGTAATTGTTCGCCATTAGCTTCTTTACTGAGCAGAATAGTTTCATCTTCTCCGTTAGGGTCTATGCCAGTCGGCGTTCCCCCACCGTCCACCTCACGCGATTTTTCAGTCACGATACCCACGACGTTCTTCAGAAAATCAGGCAAATCGTCACGTTCAGGTAAATCTTCAATGATGGCTTCAAGGGCTTGGCTATAACCTAGTGTCCTCTTGCGCAAAAACAGCAAAGGATTGCGCTGTATCATTGGGATGTCCCGCTTATTTCTCGAGTTTGTGGGCGTTAGATCACCATAGGGCGAGAGTTGAATGACTAAGCGTTTAAGGGACTCGGAAGTGTTTTCACCACCCAGAGGATGCCAGCCACCATTATCTAAGTCTTCTTGTAAAGTACTCATCGATTTGGCAGTAACCTCAGGAATAAGGCGCAGTAGTGCGCTATAAAGCTCAGTCGGCTTGTCCCCTTCCGACACCGTGAATTCGGGAAGGGCTGGGTCGAATTCAATTCGTAAACGAAGTAGCAGTATGGGATGATAGAAATTTCCAGCTTCGCTACCTGTCCAATCTAAAAGGCCATCGCCTAGCACAAGTTCGACCTGCTCAGACTCACGTTCAAGGCGGGCATAAAGGTCATAAAGCTTCGTAAAGATTGTCATTGCTTGCCGCGCCGGACGTTCCTTGCAAACCCAGGCTTCGCGTTTCGGGGACCATTCGTTAAGAAGTTGAGGACGTTCGGGATCGTCATCGAAACGTATTATAAGTATCTCTTCAGGCTTGATGAGGGTCTTTTCGGCCTGTATTGTGTGCTCACTAGTTTGCCAATCCTCTGTTAGCCAAGGGATGAGCTCTGCTGGCGGTACAGGTTTGTTATTACTGCCCTCAGGGTTCTCGAAGTCTTTAGTTTCTAGCCATTTGTTCCATTCTTCCACCCACTCTGCATATAGATCTACTCGAGTTTGCTCATCGCCAAAATGAATTGTTTTTGGGGCGATTTCCACTTGCTTCTGGGGGATAACTTTAACAGACCCATTGACCTCTTGCCAGCCCTTCTCTAACCAGGAAAGTAATTGAGCCGGCGGTGTGGGAGGGTCGTAGAGCTCAGGTCGACCTACTTTAACAATGTAATCGTCAGATGAACTTTCATCATCTAGGGAATTGCCTGCCACATTCCCACGACGGATTGTTGGATGCTCTGGCATATCTCCAAACCACAGTAACCACGGCTGGGTATTAATATCCATGGGTACAGGGTTCTTGAGTTGATCGAGAGCCTGGAGGTAACGGAATACTTGGAGAAGAAGTTTTTTATCGTGTTCGTGATTTTCAGCGTTGTTCAATGATACATCTCCCAATAAATAAGTTTATCTAAATATTAGTGTCACAGTTTTACTATCTATTTGAACTGAGGAAGGTATGTTTCTGTGCCGTTAGGAAGTATCCGCTACTATATATTCATTAATAATGCAATTTTCGTCAAGAATATATAAAATCCTTTTTTGGGATTTAAGTAAATAATGGTGATTATACACGATGGCCATTTCCTTGAACTTGATACCGCCATAGTCCTTGTCATTGCGACCAAAGACGGCCTCTGCTAAACTGCCAAAATAGTAAAAACTCCTTTTGAATTGTGTTAGTGCCTCTCGTCGACACTTTTATCTTAACACCTTTCAAAAAAAGTTCCTAACCTACCGGTAAGTACGATATTGGTACACCAAATGACACATACCAATCTTAAATGTTTGGTATATGTCATTTGGTTTGCACAAAATAATATCACCTTATTCATAAAACATAATCCAATAAACATGAAGCACCATCTTATTAGTACTCTGACAATTTACCCAAGTAGTCCATTCTGCTACAATTATCCTCAGTCTTGATGTAATCTTCTAGACATTGTTGGTAGATATAAACCTCAGTTCCTTTTCGCAGATACCCTCCAGGGTCTTTAATCAACGTAACAAAAGAATTTTGTGAATAGATTTTAGATATAATACTTTCCCTGTCCATCGTTATGCTTTCATTGACATTAATCGTATTAGCCTTGATTTTATAAACTTGGACTTCACGAATTCTAGAGTGGTTGATATTGAAACGAACTTTGTATATTCCGTAATCAGCCAATCTGCATCCCCCCTACTGAGTAACCCCTCTTACTCCCAAGGTCCCTCAAATCATTATATGAAAATATTTTCAATCGATTACTAGGTTGTAAGCAATAATCACTTGCGTTACTATGGAAACAATCATATATTCGTCAATGGTTTCGTGTTCAAAAGCCTTATTCTTAACTGCCGTTTTTACTATGTTTTGAGTGATTAGTTTTAGTCCCTCGATATCCATGACTTTAGGTGTATTCTTTTAGTACCTTTCTTTATGTTTGCTCAGTGTTTTACTGGATATTATCCAAGGTTTCCTTCGGTATACCCAATATGCCAAGCTTTTTTCTTCGAACAGGCAGAATACCAGATTCGAAATTTAGGCACATCTCCGGTTTCCCGAACAAAACTGCTTCGGTAAATATAACCATCATCCCATTGATCTCCGGCACCGGGTCCAAGTAATGGTCCCGGAAGTGGCATACTAAGCTCTTTCGGTTGTGACATAGGTGCGGTTGCATAGAGCAATTGACAATCTTTGATCGTTCCTTTATTAGGCCACCCAGAAATTAAAAATTCAATTTCTTGTTCAAGGTGATTGGGTTTAGCTCCTATATGCCAAGGAATATACCCGCCATTCCATGTATTCCAGGGAGCACTACAAGGCTGTCCTAAACTCCAGGTAATGCCATCTGCCGATGTATATAAATGCATTGTCACATTTCCATCAGTAGTCCACATATACCACTCTTGAGCACTTTTTCTCCAAACCGTCGGAGATAACATTAAACCGGTTTGATGGTCCCAAGTTTTTTTAAAGCAGAGGATCTTATCACGTAACGTATGATTTGAACTGATTTTTTTAACCCATATTTCCTCATAAGCATCCTGGTAATATTCGCGCCAGTAAAGAATTAGAGTGTCTTGATCCGGGTCAAAAACCAATTCCGGATCTGAATTGTAGTTTCCTAAATAGGATCCTAACGGCTTTGAAACCAATGGGTTTTTAATCCCGGGTGGGTCAATCCAATTAAGTCCATCCTTGCTGACTAAAAGGCTTGGATTCTCGAAGGCACTATTGTAGTTGGGATAAGGGGTAAAAGCCATCCAATAACGAAATCCTCCCCAACTATTAATGCCGTATTCAGTCATAAAATCAATAATACTCGGATGAACCGATTGATCGGAACGATCATAGGTTGGAGTTACTACGTGATTAAATGCATTAATAAAGGGCCTGTTAATTATATGATGAGACACATGGGGAGGTTGGACTTCGTCGGCAATGACTAAAGCTGGTTGCTGACGTACTAGCTTTACGTGATTATTTGATAAGGAAATACCAAAAAAGTAAAACCCTGCTGCTGTCCCGATAAATGTTTTTAGAAAAGCTCTTCTTGTTATTATTTTAGTTGAGCCAGGGTCCGAAGATTCCATTTCTAATTCCTTTGAATCGCCTTTAAATGCAGCAAGGATTTTTTCACCAAGCATCTCTTTACCCCCCAAGAATTGCTACCTCTGTGTGCTTGATTTTTACGGCCGAATTTACGAACTGATAAATATCCATATTCTTAGTCGTCTTTTTGTACTTCAACCGATGATGCCCCTCACTATGTCCAGATCTCTGTAATTACAAAACAAACACCTAAGACTTTTCCGTCTAGCTAACACCAAAATTCGCACTTCGTAATCCCTAAAGCTACTTGAAATATGGATATGAATGCAAATGATTTACAAGAACAATAAGGGGAAGTATCTTGAAGTATATTAATCCAACGACACCTCCCTTTTTTGCCACATCAAAAAACTCAAAGCTTGGTGTAAGAAGTTCCTCTCTTTGGCGAATCGGCTCTGACAGAACAACGTTTATCTGCCAACTATCCCAACCTTACATGTGCTCCGTTCCTATTTTTTTCTCTCAAATCATACCTACCGTGACGAAGAGCTCTATCAAAAAATTCTGTAAAAAATTAATTGACAAGTTGTGAAATATAGTACATAATGCGAGTATACTGAATTATCCGTAAAATTTGGTGGACAAACAATAGTACTCAATTATGTAACAATGGTTCTTTAAAAGTACTTATTTATGAAGGGAGATTTTTTAGTGCACTTCGTAGTCTGCCTAAAGCAAGTTCCGGACACTTCCGAAGTTCGAATCGATCCTGTTACGAATACCCTCATGCGGG